>CAZDNN010000668.1:0-3452 GCA_964506385.1 uncultured Planctomycetota bacterium | reverse complement strand
TCGGCCCGGCACCCGTGCGGCCCTACCATCCCGCCTACCTGCCGTTCAAGTGGCGGGGCTGGTGGGACTTCGGGACGGGCGCGCTCGGCGACATCGGCTGCCACGCGCTCGACCACCCCTTCTGGGCGCTCGAGTTGTGCTCGCCGACGAGTGTCGAGGCCGAGACATCGCCGGTGAACAACGAGACGTTCCCGAGTTGGTCCATCGTCACCTACCGGATCCCCGCGCGTGGCGAGCACCCGCCGCTGAAGCTCGTGTGGTACGACGGTGGGAAGAAGCCGCCGCGGCCGCCCGAGCTCGAGCCGGGCCGCAAGCTGCGGGACAACGGCCAGATCTGGGTCGGCGAGAAGGGCACCATGCTCGACGGGCGGGTGATCCCCGAGGCGAAGTTCCGCGAGCTCCCGAAGCCGGAAGAGACGATCCCGCGCTCGCCCGGCATCTACGCCGAGTACAAGCGGGCCTGCAAAGGCGGGGAGCCGTGCGGGGCCAACTTCCCCGACTACGCGGCGCCGCTCACCGAGATCGTGCTGGCCGGCAACCTGGCGGTGAGGACCGGCAAGCGGATCGAGTGGGACGGCGAGCATCTGCGCTGCACGAACCTGCCCGAGGCCAACGACCTGGTTTCGCGTGACTACCGCGATGGCTGGACCCTGTAGACGTCGGCTGAAAGGAGGCCACGAATGGCTCACGGCAAGCACACGCGGCGAGAATTCCTGAGGCGAGGCGCCCTGACGGGCGCGGCGGCGGCCGCCCCCTACGTCCTGACCTCGGCCGCGCTCGGCGCCGAGGGCAAGGCGGCGGCGAGTGACCGCGTGGCCGTGGGCGCCATCGGGCCCGGCCGCCAGGGCGGGGGCCTGCTCAGGGGGGCGAAGAGGGTGGCCGAGATCGTCGCCGCGGCGGACGTCAATCTGCCGCGGGCGGTGAAGGCGATGGGCGGGAAGGAGGACCGGGCGTTCCAGGACTACCGCAAGATGCTCGATCTCAAGGAAATGGACGCGGTGGTTGTGGCGACGCCCGACCACTGGCGTGCCCTGGTGTGCATCCACGCCTGCCAGGCGGGGAAGGACATCTATGCCGAGAAGCCCATGACCCTGACCATCCGCGAGGGGCGGCTCATGGTCCAGGCCGTCCGCAAGTACGGGCGGGTGCTCCAGACGGGCAGCCAGCAGCGGTCGATGGCCAAGAACCGCCTGGGCTGCGAGCTCATCCGCAACGGGCGGATCGGCAAGGTCAAGAAGGTCATCGCCAGCAACTACCCGAGCCCGTGGGAGTGCGGCCTGCCCGGCCAGCCTGTGCCGCAGGGCCTCGACTGGGATATGTGGTGCGGCCCGACCGAGGTGGTGCCCTACCACAAGGACATCTACACGCCGCGCGCCAACCCTGGCTGGATCTCGTTCCGGCCCTGGTCGGGCGGCGAGATGACCGGCTGGGGCGCCCACGGGCTCGACCAGATCCAGTGGGCTCTCGGGATGGACGAGAGCGGGCCCATCGAGATCTGGACGAAAGGCCCGAAGTTCAACCCGCCCACCTACACCAAGCCCGAAGGCCGTGGGCGCGGCGAGAAGATCTGCCGCGTGCCCACTATCTTCATGAAGTACCCTGGCGACATCATCATGGAGTTCGGCCGCGGCCCGGGCGGCGGCGGCATCTTCATCGGCGAGAAGGGCATGATCCGGATCGACCGCGGCCGCGTGTCATCGGACCCGCCCGAGCTGGCCAAGGAGCCGCTGGTCGATCCCAAGGTCAAGCTCTACGTCAGCAACAGCCACATGCGGAACTGGATCGACTGCATCAAGTCGCGGAAGAAGCCCGTCGCCGACGTCGAGATCGGCCACCGCTCGTCCACGGTCTGCCACCTGGGGAACATCGCCCGCTGGCTCGGCCGCAGGGTGAAGTGGGATCCCGAGAAGGAGGAGTTCATCGGCGACGACGAGGCCAACACCTATCTCGATCGCCCGCGCCGCAAGCCCTACACGATGCCAGAGACCCTCTGAGGGTCGGGTGTCGAGGTTCGAGGGTCGAGTGGCATCGGGTGGGGTAAGCAACCCGCCAGGGAGTTCCGGCCAGTGCGACATCAAGCGCGCGTCAGTAGGCGCTCATTCCTGAAGGGCGCTGTCGCCGCGACGGCGCCCTTTGTCCTCCCGGCTTCCGCCCTCGGCAGGAACGGGCGGCCGGCGCCGAGCGAACGGATCGTGATGGGAGCGATCGGCCTCGGGGGGCAGGGCACGCGGGATATGGGCGCGTTCCTGGGCAGGGGCGACGTGCAGATGGTCGCCCTGTGCGACGTGGACCAGGGCAGCCGCAACTACGAGCGCGGCTGGTATCGCGGGCTGGCGCCTGCCAAGGAGACCGTCGAGAAGCGCTACGCCGCCGAGATGCGCGACGGCAGGTACAGGGGCTGCGACACCACCACCGACTTCCGCGAGCTGCTGGCCCGCGACGACATCGACGCCATCACCACCGCCTGCCCCGACCACTGGCACGCGCTCATCGTCGTCGCCGCGGCGAGGGCGGGGAAGGACATCTACTGCCAGAAGCCGCTCTCGCACTCCATCGCGGACGGCAAGGCCATGGTCGAGGCGGTCCGCCGCTACGGACGGGTGTTCCAGTGCGGGAGCCAGCGGCGGTCGAGCTCCCGCTGCCGCCGCTCGTGCGAGCTGGTGCGCAACGGGCGGATCGGCAAGCTCCACACCGTCCACGTCGGCCTCCCAGGCGGCCACAGCAACCCGGGCTACACCATGGGCGACGAGCCCATGGCGGTGCCCGACGGCTTCGACTACGACAGGTGGCTTGGCCCCGCGCCGTGGGCGCCCTACACCCACAAGCGATGCCACTGGACCTTCCGCTGGATCCTCGACTACTCTGGCGGCCAGCTCACCGACTGGGGCGCGCACTTCATCGACATGGCCCACTGGGGCATGGGCACCGAGCTCACCGGACCCGTCGAGGTCGAGGGCACTGGCACGTTCCCTCCCGGCGGCCTGCTGTGGGACACGGCGACGGCGTTCGACATCCGGTGCACCTACCCGAGCGGGGTGGTGATGCACATTCGCAGCGGGGGCGGCGGCGTGCGGTTCGAGGGCACGGACGGGTGGGTGGACCTGGGGGGCCGCACGGAGCCGCCCGAGATCGCCGACTCGGTGATCGGCCCGCGCGAGACTCATCTCTACGAGAGCCACAGCCAGTACGGGAACTTCATCGACTGCGTGAAGAGCCGCGCCCGGACCGCGGCGCCGGTGGACGTGGCGCACCGCTCCATCTCGCCGGCCCATCTCGGCAACATCGCGATCAGGCTGGGACGTAAGATCCGGTGGAACCCGGAGCGAGAGGAGATCGTGGCCGACCCGGAGGCGAGCCGGATGCTCTCGCGGCCATACCGCGAGCCGTGGCAGCTATAGGTGGACTACTTGGCAGGCTCGCAGCGGGCGAACTTCCAGCCGCTGTCCCAGTCG
>CAZDNN010000667.1:0-3461 GCA_964506385.1 uncultured Planctomycetota bacterium | reverse complement strand
CCTGCCCTGGAAGCCGAGCTACCTGTGCGCCATCGATGCCGCTACGGGCAAGCCCGAGGGGGCGGGCCGCTACGTGGCGAAGCTCGACGGCCTGACTCTCGAAGGCGCGCTGCTGGCGTCGAGCAAGGCGCTCATCGTGCCGCAGGGGCGCGTCTCGCCGCTCGTCTTCGACCGCGCGAGCGGCAAGCCCCAGGGCGGCTTCAAAGGCGGTGGCGGCTGCATGGTCGTCCTCACCGACGACGAGCAGATCCTCCACGGCCCCGGCAACAAGGGCGGCTGGATCACCGCCAGCAACGCCGCAAGCCGCAAGCAGGTGGCCAACTACCCGGCAGGCAGCGCCGTCGTCGTCGATGGCAAGACCGCCTGGCTGCTTACCGACCGCTACCTCATGGCCCTCGACCGCTCGTCCGGCCGCGCGCGCTGGCGTGTGGCGAGCGGATGCCCCCACGAGCTGATCCTCGCGGGCGACGCGCTCTTCGCAGGCGGCGACGGCCGAGTCGCCGCGTTCGGGGCAACCGACGGCAAGCTGCTGTGGGAGCACGCCGTGGACGGCCACGCCCACGGCCTCGCCGTCGCCAACGGCGCCCTGCTCGTCAGCACCGACGAGGGAGCCATCCACTGCTTCCGCCCCACAGGCCAGGGGGAGCCCCGCCTCCCCGAGAGGCCGAAGCCAGTCGCAGCCGCCGAGACGGGGCCGATCGTCGAGCCCAACGACGACAAGGCACTGATCGGCCGCTGGGTCTTCCACCGCTCCCAGCTCGCCAAGGGCAAGGTCAAGGCCGCGGCGGGAGAGCACGACGCCGCGCTGCTCGGGAAGCCGCAGATCGTCCGCGTCGGCCAGGCCGAGGCGCTCAGGCTCAACGGTAAGAGCGACAGCGTCCTCATCGCCGCCGACCACAAGCAGGCGACCCTACCGACCCGCGAGATGACCGCCGAGGCCTGGGTGCGGGTGGACCGACCGCTCGAATGGGGCGGCATCGTCGGCGCCATCCAGGACAACGGGTCGTACGAGCGCGGCTGGCTGCTCGGCTACCGCAAGAGCCAGTTCACCTTCGCCCTCGCGGCCAAGGGCGGTGCCGACAGCCTCGGCTATCTCAACGCCAAGACGCCCTTCAAGCCCGGCGAATGGCACCACGTGGTCGGCACCTACGACGGGACGACGAAGCGGATCTACGTCAACGGCAAGCTCGAAGCTGCCGCGACCGACCAGAGCGGCGACATCCACTATCCGCCGAAGACGTGGTACGAGATCGGCGCCTACCACGACAGCAACGAGCACTTCCGCATGACGGGGGCGCTCCACGAGGTCTGCGTCTACACGCGCGCCTTGAGCGAAGGCGAGATCGCCAAGCGCTATCGGGCTGGCCGCCAGCGCTTCCTCGGGCCGCTGCGCCTCGCCGTCGGCCCCGTCGTCGAGTTTGCTGGGGCCGACACCGCCGTCGTCCGGTGGCGGACCAGCGCGCCCTCCCCCACACTGCTCGACTACGGCCTCGGGGGCCTCACCGATCGCATCGAGGACCAGAAGCCCAAGACCGAGCACGAGGCGAGGCTGCCCGCGCTGCGCCGAAGCCGCACGTATCGCTACCGCATCGAGACCCTCATAGACGGGCAGCGCCGCCGCACGCCGACCTTCGAGCTCGACACCTTCTTCGACTACACCCAGCCCGTCACCCCCAACCCCAAGGCCCCCTATCCTGCGGACCGAAGAGACGCTGCCGGCCGCGAGGCGCAGGAGGCCCTGTCAGATTCGGGCATCGGCCACGGCATCGCCGTCGTGCTCGGCTGCGGCGACGGCCGCCTGGCCTACGAGTTGGCGCGGCGGTCGCGCCTGCGGATCATCGGAGTGGACACCGACCGCGGACTTGTGGACGCAGCAAGGAAGGCCCTGATGCCCACAGGGCTGTACGGCGCGCGCGTGGCCGTGCGCCGAGTCGAGTCGCTGGACGCCCTCCCCTTCCCCGATCGCTTCGCCGACCTCGTCTTCTGTGGCCACGCGCAACAGGCCGAGGGCCGCCGCGTCACCTGCCCGAACGGCGTCACACGCGTTCGGGGGCAGGCGCAGTACCGGCCGAAGCCGCCGCCGGGGGGCGGCGAGTGGACCCACGTCTATGGCCGTCCCGACAACTCGGCCTACGCCGGCGAGTCGCTGGGCGGCGCCAGGAGCACCGACGACCTCGAGGTGCAGTGGCTCGGCCGACCAGGCCCCCGCTATCAGGCCGACCGCAACGGGCGGAAGCCCTCGCCGCTGGCCGTCAACGGCCGCCTGTTCCTCCAGGGCCTCCAGCGAATCATCGCAGTGAACGTCTATAACGGGACGATCCTCTGGTCACGGGAGGTCCCCGACTTCATCCGCTTCAACGTCCCCCGCGACTGTAGCAACTGGTGCGCCGACCCCGAGAGCGTCTATGCCGTGGTCCGCGACAAGGTGCTCCGCCTCGACGCCGCCACGGGCACGCTCTCCAGAGACTACGGCGTGGTGCCTGGCGAGCAGGACTGGGCGTGGGACTGGGGCTTCGTCGCCCGCCACGGCAGGCTGCTCGTCGGGAGCGCGGTCAAGCAGGGGACGGCCTACACCAACTTCTGGGGTGGCGGCGGCTGGTACGACCACAAGGTCGCGCCCAAGGTGTGCAGCGACAGCCTGTTCGCCCTCGACGCCGCGACCGGCAGCCGCCTCTGGGCGCGCACGAGCGGTGTCATCGTCAACTCGACGATCACCATCGCCGACGGCCGCGTCTACGCCATCGAGTGCCGCAACCGCGAGGTCAAGGCGTCCGCCGACCGGCGGGTCGCCATGCACGAGCTCTGGCAATCGCAGTTCCTCACCGCACTCGACGCCGAGACGGGGCGGAAGCTCTGGGAGACGCACGTGGACGTGGTGGACGCCGTGACGGTGCTCTACCTGGCTGGCAGTGACGGGAAGCTGGCGCTCGTGGCGTCAGGCTCGGAGACATATGAGATCTGCGTCTTCGACGCGACCGACGGCAGGGAGCTGTGGCGGACCCGCTTCAAGTGGCCGAAGGGCGACCACGGGGCGCACATGTCGCGGCCGGCCCTCGTCGGCGGCAGGCTGTTCGTGCGGCCCCGCGTCTTCGACCTGGCGACTGGCGAGGCCGTCGAGCCGGCGATGCCCGGCGGCGGCTGCGGCACCTACGCAGCGACCGACCACTGTCTGATCTTCCGCGCGGGCGCCGTGACGCTGTGGGACGCGGCCCGCGGCAAGGCCACGAAGTTCGCACGCCTGCGGCCCGACTGCTGGCTGAGCACCATCCCTGCCTGCGGGATGCTCCTGTCGCCCGAGGGCGGCGGCGGCTGCTCCTGTGGCTCGTGGATGGAGACCTCCATCGGCTTCATGCCGCGCAGAAGGTAGGGGGCGCCCGGCGCGGCTCGGCAGGAGCCTCGCCCTGCCCTGCCGCCAGAGCATGAACATGATCGCCGGCCATCGCGGGAGGAGCCCGGCGACG
>CAZDNN010000666.1:0-3465 GCA_964506385.1 uncultured Planctomycetota bacterium | reverse complement strand
GCAGAAACGGTGCGGTTGCGGCCCAGTGCGTACCCTCTTTCTCTGGCAGCCTACCAGGGTGCCACTTGGCTGAAGGGTTACCTCTTCCTTTCTTCTCTCGCGGCGTGTGGACACGCCGCCTGCAATGAAGAGGCGACGGCAGCGAGATGAGAATCCCTGGCCTGGACAACGCGCATCTGACCTACTGCCTGAACGTGCATCCCGGCGCGACGTTCGAGGAGGCGCAGACGGCGATCTTCGAGAAGGCGCAGTGGGCCTTCCGCCGATTCGCCGCCCAGACCGGCCTCGGCGGGCCCTTCGGCCTGGGCATCTGGCTGTCGGCCGAGGCGGCGAGCACGGTGGTCGCCGAGCAGCGGCTCGAGCGCTTCGCCCGCGGCCTCGACAGCGACGGCTTCTACGCCTTCACCCTCAACGGCTTCCCCTACGGCCGCTTCCACGGCGAGCGGGTCAAGGAGGCGGTCTACCGCCCCGACTGGGCAGACGACCGCCGCTACGACTACACCACCCTGCTCGCCTACATCCTCGCCCGCCTGCTGCCGGAGGGCGTCACGGGCAGCATCAGCACCCTGCCGATCACCTTCGGCGCCTGGGCCGACGAGGAGCGGGTGCGGCGGTCGGTGCACAACCTGGCGGCGCTCGCCGTCTTCCTGAACGACCTGCGGCGCACGTCCGGTACGGAGATCGTCCTGGCCATCGAGCCCGAGCCAGGCTGCTACCTCGAGCGGGCCGTGGACGTGGTGCGCTTCTTCCAGGAGACGCTCCTGCCGCGCGGCACGGCGGTCATCGAGCGGCAGCACGGGCTCTCGCGCAAGCTCGGCGAGGAGATGCTGCGCCGCCACATCGGCGTCTGCCTCGACACGGTGCATACCGGCGTCATGCGCGAGGAGCCGGCGGAGGCCGTCCGCCTGCTCGCCGAGCACGGCATCCGGCTCGCCAAGGTCCAGCTCGGCGGCGCCCTGCGCCTCGACGTCGGCCCCGACGGCCCGCCCGCCGAGCTCGACGCCTTCCACGACGACGTCTACCTTCACCAGGTCACCGTCCACGGCGAGCGCGACACCGCCTTCTACCTCGACCTGCCCGACGCGCCCACCGGAGGGCCTGATGCCGTCGGCGAGTGGCGGGTCCACTTCCACGTCCCCCTCTCCTGGCCTGGGGAGGGCGCCATCGGCACGACGGGAGGCCAGGTGGACGTGGCGTTCCTCCGCGCCGCGCTCGATGCCGGCTGCGAGCACTTCGAGCTCGAGATCTACACCCTCGACGTCTTCCCCGGCGAAATGGAATCCATCGAGGCCGTCATGGCGCAGGATCTCGTCTGGCTCTGGGAGCGGCTCCGAGCCGTCGCGTCGTAGCCACGATCTGTCCGCCACGTGGCCATCCGGTGTCCACTTCCCCCTGCATTACCCGGCGCAGCCCGAGCCAGACCATCAGCACATGTCCGTGCGCAATGCCCAGTTAGGGTGTTCCGGACCCAGTTCGGGGATCCGCCGCCCGTGCGGCACGGCATTTGCTGGCTGTCTCTGCGGGTGGCCACGGGGAGCATCCGGAGGCTGTGGCATGCGCTGGAAGAGCAGGGGATTCACGCTCATCGAGCTGTTGGTGGTGATCGGCATTCTGTCGGTGCTTGCGATGCTGCTGCTGCCTGCCGTGCGGCGGGTGCGGTGGCTGGGGCTCGACGCGTCGTGCAAGTCGAACCTCGGCCAATTGAGCAAGGCGTGGCGGCTCTACGCCGACGACTGGGACTACTTCCCGCCCCACCAGTTCAAGATCACCAGCCAGATCCGCCGCCGCTGGTTCAACATCATCGACGAGTATCTCGAAAGCTACGACGTCCAGAACTGCCCATCCACGCCCGAGCGTCTTGCGGGCCGCAATGCCTCCTACGGCTACAACTACAAGTACCTCGGCTCCACCCGCAAGAACCCGTCGAGCCCGTTCGCGCCCTACGAGCGCTACCCCGTGCGCTACGTGAGCGTGCCGTCGCGCACCATAGCCTTCGGCTGCTCCGACGGCACGGGCCTCGACGAGCCCTACGAGGCCATCCAGCCCGACCAGGCGCGCTCGACGCTCCCCGGCTCCGTCCGCCGCAAGCGAGTCGGCAACCACGGCTACACCCTCGACCCCACCTACATCCCCGCCTGGAGCGTCCACCAGGGCGAGCCCTACGCCGACGGCAACGCCTTCAGCTACCTCTCCACCCGCCACCTCGGCCACGCTAACGTCTGCTTCGTGGACCTCCACATCGCCCCCGTCACCCCCGACCAGGCCTACCAGGACAACCGCCTCTGGAACGGCCTCGGCCTTGAGGCCCCCGATCGCGACCGCCACGTCGCCGCCAAGGCGCTCGGCTTCCGGTACTGATGCCGGCGCCGGGGCCCCCGCAACCCCTTCCACGGCCTCGCCACGAGAACATCACCTTGACGCGAACGTAAGCTTTTGGTATGATCCGGCGACGCTGGAGGAGCGAGGCGACGTGACGCAGGCGACGAAGGAAGCGCTGATGCGGATCGGCGAGGCCGCCGCGAAGGCGGGTGTGACTGCCAGGACGCTGCGCTACTATGAGGAATCCGGCCTCATCGAGCCGCTGCGCGACGGCGCACAGCGCGCCTACACCGACTACCACGTCACCCTCGTCCAACACATCCAGCAGCTCAAGCAGCTCGGCTTCTCGCTCGAGGAGATCCGCCAGATCATGGCCCTCAAGAAGGTGCTGCTCGATGCCGACGGCGCCCCGCGGGCCAGGGCAGGGCGGATCCCCCTGAGCAAGGAGCAGGTGCAGGCCCTCCAGGAGAAGACCGCCCGGCTCAAGACCGCCATCGCCGGGCAGATGGGACTCCTGGAGCGCCTGGAGGCGTTCCTCGAGCAGTCGGTCAGCCGGTGACGGGCACCGGCTCCACGGAACTCAGATAGGAGTGGCAGCCATGGCGAAGATCAGGTTCGGCCCGGTCGAGGAGACGGTGGTGACCCGCGAGGAGTTCCCCGTCGAGAAGGCACGGGAGGTGCTCAGCGGCGAGACGGTTGCCGTCATCGGCTACGGCGTCCAAGGCCCTGCCCAGGCGCTCAACATGCGGGACAATGGCATCGAGAACGTCATCATCGGCCAGTCGCCCGCGTTCAAGACCGACTGGGACCGCGCGGTGGCCGACGGCTGGAAGCCGGGCGAGGACCTCTTCGACATCGCGGAGGCCGCGACGAGGGGCACGATCGTCAAGTTCCTCGTCTCTGACGCCGCCATGCCCAAGGTCTGGCCCATCATCAAGCCCTGTCTGAACGAGGGCGACGCCCTCTACTTCAGCCACGGCTTCGGCATCACCTACCAGGACCAGACGGGGGTGGTGCCGCCCGAGAACATTGATGTGATCCTGGTGGCGCCCAAGGGCTCGGGCACGAGCGTGCGGCGGAACTTCCTGAGCGGCGCGGGGATCAACTCGTCGTACGCCGTCGAGCAGGACTTCACGGGCCGCGCCG
>CAZDNN010000665.1:0-3481 GCA_964506385.1 uncultured Planctomycetota bacterium | reverse complement strand
TTCCTGGAGCAGGCGGACCTGTAGAAGCTGCGAGCCGCGAGCTGGGAGCTACAAGCTGCGAGCGCCGAGCGGTAAGCTGCAAGCCGCAAGCTGCAAGCCACGAGCGGCGCGCCCCGCCGGCCCCTACGCCTGTCAACCGTCCGCCTGCCCCCGGCGGGAGGAATGTGCTTGACGGCCTGCTGATCATCCGAAGCCCCCGGCTTGTCGTGAGGGAGGGGCAGTTCGGCGATTGGGCAGCGCTGTCCGAGGGTGCGGCTCGCGACGCGGCGCTACGCGCCTTGCCGACTGTGGTACCGCCCGAAGCGACGGAGATCCACTACTACATTCGTCCGTATCTCCCTTATCTCGAAGCCAGTTTCTCGCTGTCGGAGGAGGAGTTTGCGCGTTGGTCAGAGCAAATGGGCTGGCGCCCGCGGCCGATCGAGTACCCGACGCAGGCCAACGCGCTGGTCCCGGAGCTGCATCCCGCCACGAGTGTCGAGACAGGCTTGGCGTGGCAGCACAGCGGGCCGAGCCCGAACGACCCTTGGCAGCTTCCCGGATTGGCGAGTGTCCTCTATGATTCGGGCAGGCGGCGGGTGTACTACTGCTTCATCGGGGACGACTGACCCCTGAACGCCTGCATCCGGTCGGTGCCTGGCGCGCCTCCAGCCTTCCCGACCTCGAACGGTTGCGGGATCGACATTCCCTTGCAAATCGCCGCGGGCGCGGTATGCTGGGCGGGCGCTCGGATTGGACCCTCTCGGAAGGAGACGCTGGCATGGCGAGGAAGGCGAGGAAGGCAAGGAAGATCCGGCTCGGGATCATCGGGACGGGGCAGATCGGGAAGTCGCATATCCGGCGATACCAGGAGGTGCCGGACTGCGAGATCGTGGCCGTCGCCGATATCAACAAGGCGGAGGCGAAGCGGGTCGCCGCGGAGTTCGGCATCCCGCGGGTGTTCACCCAGTTCCGCGAGCTGCTGGCGGTCGATGAGATCGATGCGGTGGATGTGTGCCTGCACAACAACTTCCATGCCCCGGTGTCCATCGCGGCGCTCGAGGCGGGCAAGCACGTCTACTGCGAGAAGCCCATGGCCGGCTCCTACCCCGACGCCAAGGCCATGCTCGCGACGGCGAAGCGCAAGCGCCGGAAGCTCAGCATCCAGCTTGGCACGCTGTTCTCGATGGAGACGAAGGCGGCGAAGCGGCTGATCGACGAGGGTTACGTGGGCGAGATCTACTACGCAAAGAGCTACGGCCACCGCCGACGCGGCCGGCCGTGGGTCGATGGCTACGGCTCGAATGCCTTCGTGCAGAAGGCGACGGCGCAGGGCGGCGCGCTCTACGACATGGGCGTCTACCACATCGCCAACATCCTCTACCTGATCGGCAATCCGAAGATCAAGACGGTGACGGGCTCGACGTACGACAGGATCGACATGTACGAGGACAGGCGGAAGGCCGGCCCCTGGGAGGTCGAGGAGCTGGGCATCGGCTTCGTCCGCCTCGCCGGCGGCATTACCTTCGTCATCGAGGAGAGCTGGGCCATCCACTCGAGCGGCGGCGAGAGCCCGCTCGTCGCGGGGTCGAAGGGCGGCATCAAGCTCGCCCCCTTCGGCTACTTCACCACCGTGGCCGACATGCCGATGGACGCGACCTTCGACCTCGGGGGCACGAACACCCGCTGGCACGCCTGCTTCCCCGAGACGGCCTGCTACGACAGCCCGCAGCACCACTGGGTCGCCGCGCTGCTGGGCCGGGTGCCGCTGATCGACACGGCGGGCATCGCGCTGGCCACGATGAAGATCAGCGAGGGCATCTTCCTCTCGCAGAAGCTCGGCCGCGAAGTCACATCCGCCGAGATCGAGAAGAAGGCCAAGAGCACCGCCGTCAAGGGGTTGTAGCCCGATGACGGCGCACGACGCCTTCTCCTTGACTGGCGGAGAATGTACGCTATAATGTACATCCGGGTGTCATGTCAGGAGCGCAGGCCATGATCACGGTCACGCAGACCGAGTTCAGGAAGCACATGAGGGAGTACATGGAGGCCGTGGGGAGAGGAGAGACGCTACGGGTCTACCGACATGGCAGACCCTTCGCCCAGGTATCGCCGCTCCCCAGCGACGGCGTTCCATCCTGGAAGCGCGACAGGCCGTTGATTAGACTGCCCGAAGGGGTGTCGGCCTCACGGACGGTCATCGAGGAACGCGACGAGGGCTGGTGATGCGCGTGTTCCTGGATTCGTCTGCTTTGCTCAAGCACTACATCGACGAGCCTGGCTCCCGGCGGGTCCGGACTCGCCTGCGCAAGGCCCAGGAGTTGCTCCTCAGTGTTCTTGCGTGGCCGGAGAGCATCTCGGCCCTCAACCGCCTGCGGCGCGAGGGCGCACTGGACGACGCGCAGTACGCGGTCATCAAGAAGCGGCTCGCCGAGGACCTGGCGAGCGCCACGATTGTTGCACTGGCGGACGACGTGCTGGACACGGCGGTGCGGTGTCTTGAAGAAGCGGCCCTCCGCGCGTCGGACGCCATCCACGTCGCTTCTGCTGCCGTGGCGGGTGTGGACTGCTTCGTCTCGGCCGACCGGCGGCAGTGCGCGGCCGCCAGGGCCATGGGACTGGCGGTCGAGGAGGTCCCTTCGTAATGGAGCGCCTGTCACTACTCACCGCTGCCGTTACGCTGCTCTCATGCCTCCCGTCCGTGGCCGCGACGAAGCTGGTGAGCGGCGGGATTTCCTACGGGGCGATCCGCAGGGGGGCGATCGGCGCGACGCTGACGATCTCGCCGGACGGCCGGCGGGTGGCCTACGTGGTGCAGCGCGGCGGCAGGCAGCGGGTGGTGGCCGATGGCCGCGCGGGCGGCGAGTACGACGGGATCGGCAAGGGCACCCTGACCTTCAGCCCCGACAGCAAGCGCCTGGCCTACCTGGCGGCCCGCGGCAACAAGCGCCTGGTGGTCGTCGATGGCGCCGAGGGCAACGAGTACGACGGCGTGGGGGAGGGCTGTCCCGTCTTCAGCGCCGACGGGCAGCGCGTGGCCTACTGGGCCGCGCGGGGCGGCAAGCGGGTGGTCGTGGTGGACGGCGTGGAGAGCAAGGAGTGGGACGGCATCCTGGCCGGCCCGCCCGTCCTGTCGCCCGACGGGCAGCGCGTGGCCTACGGCGCGCGGCGGGGAAGAGAGTGGTTCGTGGCCGTCGGCGAGCAGGAGGCCGGGCCCTTCGATGGCCTGGGGCACATCGCCTTCAGCGCCGACGGGACGGAGGTTGCCTTCGCAGCGCGGCGCGGGGAGCAGTGGGTCGTCGTGACCGATGGCCAGGAGGGCAAGCCCTTCGACGGCGTCGGGGCGGCGACGCCGGTCTTCGCGCCCGTCGGCAACCGCATGGCTTACTACGGCAAGCGGGGCGACCTGTGGCTCATGGTGCTCGACGGCGTCGAGGGGCCGGTCTTCGAGGGCATCGGCCGCAGCGGCCCGCTCTTCAGCCCCGACGGCAAGCGCCTCGCC
>CAZDNN010000664.1:0-3490 GCA_964506385.1 uncultured Planctomycetota bacterium | reverse complement strand
CGAGGACGATTCAGAACACCGGGCCGCGGTCCCCAAGATCCGGGGCCAGACTCCACCGCCCGGAGTTTGACCCCGGATTGTGGGATCGTGCGCCCGCGGTCGTCGCGTCCTCGCCCACGACGGCCTTCACGCGATCGACTCTGGTAACCCAGACCTGCTCCGGCCCGCATCCAGCGTGCCTCTGCGGCGTGCCCGGCGGCGATCGGGGTGGCGTTCAGCCAGAATTGCAGAGTTGACCAACTCTGCAATTCTGGCTGAACGCGGGGGCAACGCAACAGGTATGCTCGGGCTTGGGGCCGGGGGGTGCTGCTGCGGTCGGCGGGGGTCTGCTGCTGGGGTGTCAGCGCCACCAGACGCGGCGCCGGAGCTCGTCGATGCGGCGGGCGATGGCGTCGCTGGCCTCGCGGCCGAGGGCGAGGAAGGCGTCGGTCTCGCGCGGGCTGAGCAGGCCGCGGCGGCGCAGGGAGACGAGGCTGTCGAAGCATTCGGCGAGACTGCGCTGGGCGCGGCGGCAGCAGGCGATGTTGCCGCACAGGGTGTCGCGCTCGTAGCCGATGCTGTGGCCGCTGGCGACGTGGCTGGATACCTCGTGGGCGGCACGCAGGGCCTGCGCGCCGTCGTAGTCGGCCGAGGCGCGGTCGCCGAGGCGCGCGGCCAGACAGTGCTCGACCCGGTCCGCGAGGTCCAGCGCGAGGCAGTAGGCGGGGATGGCTTCGAGGTCGGCGACGAAGGCTTCTTCGCGGGCCATCCACTCCTCGTCGTCGAGCAGGTCGTCGTCGTCATCTGGCGGGGCGAGGAAGGCGTCGTCGGAGGAGTGGTGCCAGCGCATTTCGCGGGCGATGATGGCGTCGCGGTTGGGGTGGTCGCGGAGGGTCTCGTAGAGCTCCTGGTACTTGGCGTTCAGCACGTCCTGACGGAGAAGGAACTGCTCCCAGTCCTCCTCGTCCCAGTGGCCGCGATCGACGCTGTCGAACTCGTCGTCGAGGTAGGAGTCCCAGGAATCGTCGCTGTCTCGGCTCATGGCTCCACCTGTTAACGCGACGGACGGGGCGTGGCATCGGCGCGTGTCCGGTTCATGATAGGAATTCGCCGGATGAAATCAAGCGCGGTTTGTGCCGGGGAATCGCCGCGCCGGGCGCGGGGCTCGGCGCGGCGGGGAAGGGCCGTGGCGATGGGCAGGCTAGTCGAGCTCGCCGAGGTAGCGGAGGAGGGTGCTTTCCTTCATGATGGTGATCTGGTGCGTCTTCGCCTGATCGACCGTGGGGCTGTCCTCGGGGCGAGTGATGCCCTCTTTGATGTGGCCTTCGCCGGTGATGACGTAGTCGGTGTCGCGGTCGAGCTTCTCGGTGTCCGTGGGGTTGACCTTCTTGACTTTGCACGGGTAGCGGGCGAGGAGCTGCTCGACGTTGGGCTCGCGGAAGGGCTCGACGAGGACGAAGTTGAGGGTCTTGCCGCGCTGGAAGGCGGGGTTGACGATGACCATCCCGGGGAGGATGGGGTCGAGCTTGTCTTGCTCCATGATCTTGCACTGGGCAATGGTGTCCATGACCTTGCGGATCTGGACGTGGCCCTTGACGGTGCGGCTCTCGGGGTCGGCGTTGTCGTAGACTCGGAACTCCATGCCGATCTGGACCCAGTCGCGTCGTCCGAGGTCGATCATGCAGGTGTCGCCGTCGGGGGCGATGGTCAGGACCTTGCCGTCCACAGGCTCACCGGCGGCCTGGGGGCCTGTGAGCGGGCCGCGGATGTCCACTGGGTGCTTGAGCTCGTCGATCTGCTTGAGCAGGTCGGCGACCTTCTGCTTCTGGATCTCGTAGGCCTTCTTCCAGTGGTTGACGTCCTTGATGAGCTTGGTCTTGTCGCCCTCGAGGCCGCCGATCTTGGCCTGGAGCTTCTGGGTGGTCCCGTCGAGCTGCTTCTGGATGGCGTCGCGCTCGTCGCGGGCCTTGTCGCGCTCGGCGGTGATGCGCTGGACCTCGGCGGCCGTCTCCTCCTTGACCTTGCGCGCGTCTAGCTCGGCCTGCGCCTGGGCGGCCTTGGCCTGGGCAAGGCTGGTGTCGAGGCCGTTGACCTTGGCGCGGAGGGCCTGGACCTCGCGGGCGTATGCCTCGACCAGGTCGGCCACGGTCTCGAGCTGGAGCGGCCCGCCCTCCTCGGCGCCGGCGATCATCGACTTCTCGAGTGCGTCTTTCTTGAGCTTGTCGAACGACTCCTGCATGGCGTCGTAGTTGAGTCCCACGAGGGTCTTGAACTGCTGGGCCTTGAGCTCGGTGGCGCGCTCGCGGTCCTGCGCCGCGCCCACCCGGTCGTTCAGCGTGACCATCTCCTCCTGGAGCTTGTTCATCTTCATGCCGAAGACCACCGCCAGGGCGATGGCGCCGACCAGGAGCACGGTGAGGATGATGATGGGGACCGGGGAGCCACCACGGCCGCGGGCGATACGCCGAGTTGCCATCGTCGTCTCCTTCGGGGGCATCGGAGGCGGAGCGCGCCCCTGGGCGCACCCGCGCGCGGCGGTATTCTACCGTCCCGACGCTCTTGCTGTCAAGCCCAAGTTGCTGTCGTTACGATCCTTTTCCCTGCCCCGTACCGCCGGCTGCGTCCGCCTAACTCCCACCTGCGCCGAGCCATGGACGAAGCGGGGGCCACAAGGCGACCCCGCCGGGCTCGCGCCCAGCGGGGTCGTCGGGCATCGCGTCGTCGGCCTGGCGGCCTACTTCAGCTCGACGCTCCAGTAGGCGTCATCCACGAAGTGCCGCCAGCTCCTGTACTTCTCGTCGCGGATCCGCAGGCGGATGAGCGGCGAGCGCCGCGGCTTGTAGGGCTCGCGGATCAGCCGCATCCCTGCCTCCTCCGGCAGACGCCCCCCCTTGCGGGTGTTGCACGACACGCAGCAGCACACCAGGTTCGACCACGTGGACGCACCGCCCCGCGAGCGCGGCACCACGTGGTCCAGGCTCAACTCCGACGTTGGGAACCGCCGGCCGCAGTACTGGCACCTGCTCTCGTCCCGCGCGTAGAGATTCCGGCGGTTGAACTTCACGGCACGCTCCGGCAGGCGATCGTAGACCAGCAGGCGGACGATCTTCGGCACCCGAATGTCCACGCTCACCGTCCGCACATAGTCGTGATCGTCGGCGGCGTCGGGGAACTCGGCCTGGAGGGCGCTCAGCTCGATCCAGCTCTCGAGGTCGTGCGCCTCGAAGCGGTTCTCCTCGATCCAGATGACCTCGGCCACCTCGCGGCACAGCAGCGCGAAGGCATGGCGCGCCCGCACGATCTGGATGGGCATATACAGCTTGTTGAGCACCAGCACGCTCTCATCCAACGCGCTGGCCGCGGCGGCACACATCGCTCCACCTCGCTACCGATCCTCCAGGACGCCTGTAGCCTAGCACATCCGCCAGCAGATTTCAAGGCCCACCCAAGAGCGGAGAGGCGGTTGCGTTGTCGGAAGTGGTGGAATGGTCAGGCGTTGCGGGGGGGCGGC
>CAZDNN010000663.1:0-3490 GCA_964506385.1 uncultured Planctomycetota bacterium | reverse complement strand
CGCCCTCGGCCCGCTCGGCACGGCGCCCACCATGGCCGAACTGCGCCGCGCCGTGATCCTCGCCGAGGTCATCCGCCGCCCCGACTTTGACCGCCTGCCCTACGAGCGGCGGAAGTTCTGACGGCGGCGCGAGCCGGCTGGGTGCCCCGCGCAGTCGCCCTGCCCCGAGGCCAGAGGATCCCTTGAGCAAGCGCTGCCTGGTCGCGATCGTCCTGCTCGTCTTCCTCTCCGTCACCGCTCAGGTCATCTTGCTGGCCAGCCTGGCTGAGCCTGGCCTGCCGCTCGACGACGGCTGGATCCACGCCACCTACGCGCGCAACCTCGCCCGCCACGGCCAGCTCTGCCTCAACCCCGGCGAGCCGAGCACGGGGACGACCAGCTTCGCGTGGACCGCCCTCCTCGCGTCGCTGCGTCTCGCGGGCACGGGGCCGGTGGCCGCGCCCGTGGCCCTGGGCATCGTGTGCCAGGCGTGGCTCGTCGCGGCGTGCTTCCTGCTGATGCGCGGTGCGGGGCTCGGCTGGGGCTGGGCCTTCGCCGCGGGGGCCTCGTGCGCGCTGCTCGGCCCGCTCGTCTGGATGAGCCTGGCGGGGATGGAGGCCACGCTGTTCCTGGCGCTCGGCCTCAGCGCCGTGTGGTGCTGGTCGCACGAGCGCTGGCTCGCGGCAGGCCTCCTCGCTGGCCTGCTGGCGCTGACGCGCCCCGAGGGCCTGGCGCTGGCGGCGGCCATGGGCCTCGCCGAGGTCGGAGGGCCGAGGGTCGGGGGTCGAGGGTCGAGGGTGCCGAAGAGCAGCTCTCCTGTTCCGGGCCCCTCGCCCCCCGACCCTCGCCCCTCGGCCCTCCTCCGGTGGCTGAAGCTCTTCGCGCCCGTCCTCGTCGCGGCGGGCATCTACCTGGCTGTCAACCTCGCCATCACGGGCCAGCCGCTCACCTCTACCTTCGCCGGCCGCCGCTGGCTCGCGGGGCAGCCGGAGACCATCGACTTCGCCCCCATCGCCGTCGCGGGCCGGCTGGCGAGCTTCCTGGCGGCCTGGGGGCGATACCTGCACCGCTGGGTCTTCGGCACGGTCCTGCTCGCCTGGGTGGGCGTGGGAGAGGAGGGCGGCGCCCAGACGGCCGGCATCGCCCTGTGCTGCCTGCTTCTCGCGGTCGCCTGCGTCGGGCTCGTGGCCGTCGTGCGGCGTCGGCCTGGCCCCGACCGGGGCGACCCGTCGGCGCTGCGCCTGCTCGCCGGGTGGACGCTGCTCCACAACACCGCCTACGTCCTGCTGCTGCCCGTCCACGGCCACGCGGGCCGCTATCAGGCGGTGAACTTCGTTCTCGTCGCGCTGCTCGTCGTCGCTGGCGCTGCGTCGCTGGCGCGGATGCGCTCCGCCGCGCGCTGGCTCGGCCCGGCTCTGCTGGCGCTGTGGCTGGCGCTCGCGGCCGGCGGCACGATGCTGTGGCGCGCCATCTACCGCGACAGCGTGGCGCACATCAACACGACTCACGTCGGCTGCGGCCGCTGGATCGCCGAGCATCTCCCCGCCGACGCCGTCGTCGCGACCTACGACCTCGGGGGCATCGCCTACCACGCCGAGCGCCGGGTGGTGGACCTCGGTGGCCTCGTGGACCCCGCCATGGCCCGCCACCTGTTCGCTGGCGACTGCGCGCCCTACCTCCGCCAGCAGGGCGCCACCCACCTCGCCATGGTCCAGCACACCCTCGACGACACGGGGCTGCTCGGCGCCCTCGGTCTCGCCCCGCCCGCGCCCGGCCGGCCCGAGCTGCATCGTCTGCGGTACTGGTCCGTGCCGCCCGAGCGCTACCACCTCCACCACATCGCCACCTCGAACGCCGCCCCCTTCATGGTCCTCTACCGCCTCCGCTGGCCCCCCGGCTAGCAGCCCGTGGCAGAAGTCCGTTCGGACTGCGTGCGGGTCTTCGGGCCGATCTCCGCGTTGCGAGATCTCGACGAATCCACCGATTCGCCTGCGATCTCGCGCCTTGACCTCGGCCCGAATCCCTCGCACTCGTCTGCGAAGGACTTCTGCCACGGGCTGCTAGGGGCGGCCGCGCCCCCGCGCCGATGGGGCGTGAAATGGCCGGAGGGTTGTATTTTCGTCGCAAGTGCGCTATGCTGCCTGCCGCGCCCATCCCCCAACCGATCGCGTGGCACGCGGGGGTCATATCTCCAATGACTGCTTCCCGTTGCGTCGCCCTCATCTTCGACCCTCACCGCCTCGACCGTCCGCAGGGCCTTCTGCTCGCGGGCGTGCACCGCTACGCGTCGCGCGGCGGCGGCTGGCGCTGTGTCTTCGACCTGGGCGCGGCCCGACACCTGGACGGCCACTACGATGGGGCGATCGCCGCCATCGGCGACCACGTGGCCCGGCGCAGCGCCCGGGCCGGCGTCCCCGCCGTCTTCGCCACGTGGCACGCCTTTGCCGGCCATCCCATCCCTCGCGCGGTCGAGAACCGGTGGGCGAGCGCCCGCCTCGCGGCCGAGCACCTCCACCGACGGGGCTACCGGGCCTTCGCCCACGTCGGGATCGCCCAGCACGCCGCCTCCCGGGTCGAGCGCGACCACTTCGGCCGCTGGCTGCGCCGCCACGGCCTCTCCTTCACCGACCACCGCCTCTCCAGGCGCCGCGCAGTGACCGCCACCCGATGGGCGGACGGCCTCGGCCGACTCACGCGGTGGCTCGCCGGCCTCGAGCCGCCCGTCGGCGTCTTCTGCACCACCGACGCGCTGGCCCGCGCCGTCGCCGACGCCGCGGCCAGGAAGGGCCTCCGCGTGCCCCAGGACGTGGGCCTTGTCGGCGGCGGCAACAACGTGCCCCTGTGCGAGCTCGAGGAGCCGACGCTCACCAGCTTCGAGTATCACTACGAGACCGTCGGCTACCGCGCGGCCGAGCTGCTCGACCGCCTCATGGGCGGCGAGCCGCCGCCCCGCCGCAACGTCCTCATCCCCCCGACCCTCGTGCCCCGCGCCTCCACCGACCGCCGCGGCCTCGGCGACCCTTGCGTCGCCCGTGCCCTCGACCACATCGCCGCCCACCTCGCCGAGCCCATTCGTGCCCCCGACGTCGCCGCCGCCTCCGGCCTCAGCCAGCGCCAGCTCGAGCGTCGCATGCGCGACGCCCGCGGCCGCACCATCGTGCAGGAGATCCTCGGCGCCCGCCTCGCGGAGGCCCGCCATCTCCTGACCACCACCGACCTCTCCATCGCCGCCATCGCCGCCCAGGCCGGCTTCGCCTCACGCCGCGCCCTGTCGGCCGCCTTCCGCCGCGAGTTCAGCGCCACCCCCACAGCCTACCGGGCTCACCGACCGGGGTAGGGCTCGTGGGCGCGCTCTGAAGCCCCGAAGGGGCGGGATAGGAAAGCCCAGGGCAAGCGGCGAGCCACTGCGAGCCGCCTCGCCCTGGGATCATGCCCCCCAGAGGCCCAGCCCTGTGACGGCGGCATAGCCCGGCGGAGACCCCTATGTCGCCCTTTCAGGGCTGGTGTGGTT
>CAZDNN010000662.1:0-3501 GCA_964506385.1 uncultured Planctomycetota bacterium | reverse complement strand
TCTTCGGAGGGGGTCTGGGGGAAGCCCTTCTCCTCAAGAAGGGTTCCCCCAGAACGAGAACAGCAGAAGGCGATGGCGCGGGCGGCGAGCGTGAGGGGAGCAGTCGGGAGGATCGGGGCGGAGCGTGGCGTAAGCGTCGGGTTGGCAACGACTTACATCCAGGATCCAGCATCCAGTATCCAGCATCCTGCGCCGATGTCGGAAAAGGGGCCCTTAAGGAAGGGCCGCGGGGCGTCTACCAGACGTGGATCTTGTGGCCGTTGCCGGGGAACCAGATGACGTCGATGATGAACGAGGCGCCGAGCCCGCAGACGTAGCCGACCATCATCCCGACGAAGAAGTACCGCCACCGCCGATAGGCCTGCGCGCCGCCGAGGCGGATGATGAGGGACTTGATGATCCAGGTGATGAAGATCGAGAAGGCGGCGTAGCCGGTCGTCTCGCCCGCCCCGATGGCCATCCCGACGGGATGGATGGGCCACCAGGCGAAGCGGTACTGGAGGAGGGCCACCACGGCGGTGGTCACCGCGCCAATGCCCATGAAGAGCATGCGGTTCCAGTCGGTGCCCTCGGGGTGGAGTTCCTTGTTGGCGACGTGTCCGAAGATCCACTCGTGGCCGCGGCTCCACTCGAAGGCATCGAAGTTGTTCGCCCCCCGCGTATAGCACAGGTAGAGGGTGTAAGTGACGCCCACCGTTAGAGATACGACGGCCGCCAGCGCCATCATCAGCATGAAGCCGCGGCGCGCCTGCGGTTCCACCCCCGCCATGCGGATGTTGTGCGCCGCCGTGTAGGGGATCAGCCGCTCGTTATTGCAGTTCACGCAGTAGCCCATCCCGATCATCAGCCGGTCGGTGGATGTCATGGTGTCGTAGCCGAGGGTATAGAAGGTCGCCGCCTGGGGCGTGATCGGGCTCCAGCAGTAGATCAGCCCCGTCTGCGCCACCAGCCGCGTCACCCCGACGTAGATGATGAACCCCACGGGCACGAAGAACGCCGCCACCCACCAGGACATCCCTGCCCGCAGGTACCAGAAGAAGACGATGGCACCCCCGACGGCCAGCCCGACCACCGCGGTGCGGTAGCGCACCACCTCACGGCTGTCGTCCACCCCGCCGGGCAGGCCCAGCGCCCGCTTCAGCACGCCCCAGAAGTGCCGCCGCGCCATCCAGAAGCCCAGCAGCACCAGCACGAGGAACCCGCCCCAGTTCTGCCACCCGCACGCCGCGCTGAACGGGCAGCCCCAGTTATCCGGCTTCCCGATATCCAGCCCCACCGTGCTGAAGGCCCCCGCTTCGAGGATGAACACGAGGCGGAAGAACCAAACGCTGAACAGGATGTTGGTCGGCGTGAAGTAGGCGAAGCCCATGACAAAGAAGTTCGCCTTGCAGAGGATCCGTGGGAAGTGCGGCCCGAACTGGACGCTGTGCCACTGCTGGAATGGGATCCTGGGGAACGGCGGGTGGAAGTAGGACGCCATGTTCCAGCAGATGACGAAGAAGGGGATGCCAAAGCCGATCCAGAAGAGTGTCTTGCGTGCCGCCGCCGGCCATGCAGAGCCCTTGCGCTCCTCCATGAGCAGCATGGGCAGCTCGGCGAGCGGGAAGGCCAGCCGCTCGTTGTCCACCCACTGTCGCCGCAGGATGGCCATCGTGCAGAACGAGCACAGGAACAGGGCGCCGATCAGCAGCCCCCACCACGCCATGGGCGTCAGCCAGACCTCCCACGGGATCCGCTCGCCTGCGGGCATCCCGTTGAACAGCCACTGGACCGCCTGCCCCGTGTCGCTGGGGTGCAGCCAGCTCGGCATGGTGCGGGCCATCCACTCCGCCCAGAAGTTCTCCGGCGACGCGTAGTAGAAGGGGGCGGAGATGTAGCTGAGCAGGAAGCCGATGAGCCCCAGCGACGGGAAGATGGCGGCGACCATCCCCATCGAGAAGATGATCACCTGCTCCCAAGGGGCGAAGGCCAGCCGCGGGTGGATGAGCCGGAGCAGGATGTTGATCGGGAACACGAGCAGGATAAACGGGAGAAGCACGGCCACGGAGATGTAGCCGAACCGCATCCAGAGCCCGCGCGAGATGTAGTAGCCGTAGGGCTCCCACACATTGATCAGCGCAGCCAGTGCCGCGCCCACCAGGATCGCGCGGTATCGGCGCATCGTCGCTCCGGAGGAGTCCGCGGGCAGCCCTCCCCTTCGACGCGGGGCATTGTACCGCCGGATGCCCCGTCGTTCAACCCACGCCGGACCCATGCACCGGAGGCTGCAAAGGGAGGGACGTGTCGAGTGTCACGGTTCGAGGGCCGAGTGGAAGAGCGGGATTTGGGGAGTGGCGACTGGGGTACGCGGCGCCGGGTCCTCCTGATCACGCATCACGCATCACGAATCACGCATCACGCATCACGCATCACGTCTCCGCTTCCCGACGCGTCATCCGCCCATCGCGAGCAGGACGGCCCTGTAGAGCTGATATGCGCCGCTCAGGACGATCATCGCCGCCATGATCCGCCGGAACCCGCTCTGGCCGATCGCGCGGAAGAGCCGCTCGCCCACCAGGCTCGCCCCCACCACCACGGGCGCTGCAACCGCCGCGTCGAGCAGGCGCGCCTGCGTGATCAGCCCGCCCTTGAGGCCGTAGGCCACCAGCCGCATGGCCACCGTCCCCGTGAACACGAGCATCACCGCCGCCTTCGTGGCCTCCTTCGACCACTGCCTGCGGAAGTAGTAGATCACCACCGGCGGCCCGCCCGTGCTCAGCGCGCCGCCCAGCGCCCCGCTACAGACCCCAGCGAAGAGCGCCCATCCCCGCTTCTCTGGAGCCGGCTCCGCGCGCCGGAGGAACACCGGCTCGATTGCCGCGAACACCAGCACCGCCCCCAGCAGACCCCGCAGCGCCCACTCCGGCCCCTCCGTCAGCAGATACATCCCCAACGGGATCCCGAAGGGCACACCGATCACCAGCCACATCACCCGCCGCAGGCTCGCGTGCCGACGCACCCGCCACAGCCCGATCAGGATGTTGATCCCCACCACCAGCGTCACCAGCACCACCACACGCTCTATGTCGAAGCCGAAGCTCCCCCCGTCGTTGAACAGCGGGAGGACCGCGACCAGCACTACCCCGAACCCGAACCCCGAGACGCTCTGCGTCACGGACGCGAGCGAGCAGAAGACGATGAGGACGGCAACCTCGGGAACGGTCATGGGGCGCGGCCTGCTGTGTGAAGGAGGCGGGGCAGCTTAACACAGTTGCACGGGAGGGTCAACCATGCTAGCATAGGGCTGGTGCGGGGGTTCTCTCTGGGCTGGGATGGCACAGTGCGCACCAAGAAGGTTCCCAAAGCTCTCCAACGGGTTCTGACGTTCCACGGCCATTTCTGCGGCGGCATCGTCATCGGCTATCGAGCCGCCCGCGAGGCCCTCAAGCGCCTCGGCGTCCGCCGCGCCGAGGACGAGGAGCTCGTGGCCATCATCGAGAATGACTCCTGCGCCGCCGATGC
>CAZDNN010000661.1:0-3502 GCA_964506385.1 uncultured Planctomycetota bacterium | reverse complement strand
CCCGTTCCCGCGACGCGGATCAAGGCGCCGCTCATTGCCGAGTGCCCCGTCAACCTCGAATGCACGCTCATCGACATCCTCCCCGCGGGCGACCACGATCTGTTCCGCGGCGAGGTGGTCGCCGAGCACGTGGACGAGGCGTGCCTCGACGAGCATGGCCGCATCGCCATCGACCGCCTCAACCCCCTCGTCCTCGTCCTCGGCCAGTACTGGAGCATGGGCGAGTGTGTGGGCTTCCACGGTTTCTCGCGAGCGGGAGGCTGAAGGCAGCCCCGGTACGGCACACACTTCTGAAAACGTGCTTTACATTGGGCCGTCCAGATGTAAACTAGGGTTGCTATGTTCCACCGCCCTTTCTGGATCCGGCGGATCACCCAGGCCTGGGCCACTCGCCCCATCGCCTGGCTGTCGGGCGTTCGGCGGGTCGGGAAGACGACCCTGGCGAAGATGCTTCCCGGCTCCGTCTACCTCAACTGCGATCTGCCCTCGGTGTGCCGTCGCTTGGAGGATCCGGAGAGCTTCTACGACACGTTGGAGGAGGGGGCGGTGGTCGTGTTCGACGAGGTGCACCGGCTCGCGGAGCCGAGTCGGGTGCTGAAGATCGCTGCCGACACCTACCCCGGCTTGCGGCTGCTTGCCACAGGGTCATCCACGCTGGGAGCGACGCGCAAGTTCCGCGACACCTTGACGGGCCGCAAACACGAGATCTACCTGGCCCCCGTGCTGTGGTGGGAGAGCCGCGAGGTGTTCGGGGTCCAGAGCCTGGATCGCCGCATGCTCCACGGGGGCCTGCCCGAGCCTCTCCTTGCCGACGAGAAGGATGCCGCCTTCTTCGCCGAGTGGATGGACAGCTTCTATGCGCGCGACATCCAGGAGCTCTTCGCCATCCGGAGCCGTACGGGCTTCATGAAGCTCCTCCACCTGTTGCTGCGGCAGAGCGGCGGGGTCGTGGACTATTCGAGCCTGGCCCAGTTGAGCGGGTTGAGCAGGCCGACGGTCAAGGCGCACGTCGAGGCCATGTGCGTCGCCCACGCGGCGTTCCTGCTGCCGCCGTTCCACGGCGGCGGGCGGCGCGAGCTCACCCGCAGGCCGAAGTGCTACGGCTTCGACACGGGGTTCGTGACGTTCGTGCGCGGTTGGGAGCGCATCCGCGAGGACGACCGGGGCCTGCTGTGGGAGCACTTGGTGCTCGACTCCCTCCGCGCCCAGGTCGCGGACCGCGATCTCTGCTTCTGGCGGGACAAGTCGGGCCGCGAGATCGACTTCGTGATTCGACGGCCGGGGCGACGGGTGGACGCCGTGGAGTGCAAGGTCAATCCAGACCGCTTCGACCCCGCATCGCTTGCGGTGTTCCGCGAGCACTATCCCGAGGGCAGGAACTACGTCGTAAGCCCTGTCGTCGGGACTCCCTACACGCGCCGCCACGGCGACCTCAGCGTCGCGTACTGCGACGGGACACGGCTGTCCGACTGAGAGCGTGCGCACACACGGGAACGAAGGGAGTCGTGATGGGCACGGCTGACCTGCCGAAGGCTGCGCGCGGCGACGACGAGCGCATCATCATCGAGACCGACTGCATTACCGCCGAGGTCTGGCCCAACGGCTACGTCAGCGGCGTGAAGGCCAATACCTTCGTGGACAGGAAGACGGGCGCGCGGGACCACAGCTTCGGGCTCGACATCGTGGACTTCCTGCTCGAGCCCGGTCCGGGCAAGGACAAGGCTCACTACCACTACGGCGACCTCTTCCACGGCAACATCGCCAAGCACTACGTCGAGCTGCCGCAGATCTGCACGCAGGCGAAGCACGTGGAAAGCGAGTTCCTCGTCGGCGCCGACTTCGTGGCCGTCCGCCAGTGGTGGCGGTGGAAGGAGGCCGTGGCGGGCCTCAAGCCGGGGTCGCTGTGGGAGCAGACCCTGGTGTTCCCCATGGGCCGCCGCTACTTCCTGTCGTCGGACCGCGTACAGGTCGTCAACGACTACAAGGAGGTGTTCCTCCGCATCGACCTGCCGGGGCATCTGAAGCACAAGCGCGGCGACACCTTCGAGGAGATCTACCTGAGCTACGAGGGGCGGATCCCCGCGTCCGACTTCTTCGAGGACTTCCCGCCCGACGGCAAGCACCTCTACCAGCGAGGCAGGGATCTCCCGCAGCGGATGATCCGCGCGCGGAAGAACAACGGCGACGGGATGCCGTGGCTGGCGGGGATGACCCTCGACCCCGCCATCGTGTGCGAGGCGTGGTGCCACCAGCGAGGCTACGTGTGCTTCATCCAGGAGATCGGGCGGCTGCCGATGAAGGCGGGCGACAGCTTCGCCGCCGCCTACATCATCGGCTACTTCGACTCCATCCAGGAGATGGAGGCGGAGTACGATCGCTATCGCGGCTACACCTCGCTGGCCGCGACGAAGGACTACTGGCTGCTGAGCGAGGGCTGCATCCTGCGGGACGGCGACGGCCGCTTCCGCATCGTGCCGCAGGGCCAGTGGCCCGCGCCGAGGCCCTGGCGTGTCCTCGCCCACGGCAAGGGCAAGGCCACGATCAACGGCAAGCGCATCGCCATCGACGGCGAGAAGGCCGTCGAAATTCCCTGGGAGGAACACTGATGCATGCTCTGGCAAAGCTCGGCGCGATCGCAGCGATGTGCGTGGCGAGCACGGGCTTCGCAGCCCAACCGAAGCGAACGGAGAAACGCCCCATGTCCACACAGCCGAGAGGCTACACGATCCCGACCATCGACCTCGCCGGCGACAAGCACCGCCAGGTGGTCGTCGATCGCGAGAAGGGGCAGTACCTCGGCCACCCGACCACGGTGCTGCTCGACGATGGGAAGACGATGATCGCCGTCTACCCCAAAGGCCACGGCCGCGGAGCCATCGTCATGAAGCGCAGCTCCGACGGCGGCCTCACCTGGGGCGACCGCCTGCCTGTGCCCGAGAACTGGGCCACCTCGCTCGAAGTCCCCACCCTCTATCCCGTGGTCGATCCCAAGGGCGTCAAGCGCCTCATCATGTTCTCCGGCCTCTATCCCATCCGCATGGCGGTCTCGGAGGACGACGGGAAGACGTGGACACCTCTGAAGCCGATCGGCGACTTCGGCGGCGTGGTGGCCATGGCCGACTGCGTGCGCCTGAAGGACGGCCGCTACATGGCCATGTTCCACGACGACGGCCGCTTCCTCAAAGGCAGCGGCAAGCGCAGCGGGCGCTTCATCGTCTACAAGACCCTCTCGTCCGACGGCGGCCTGACCTGGAGCGACCCCATCGAGGTCACCGAGCATCCCGCCGCGCACCTCTGCGAGCCCGGCGTCGTCCGCTCGCCCGATGGCAAACAACTCTGCGTGCTGCTGCGCGAGAACAGCCGCGTCTACAACTCCTTCGTCATCTTCAGCGACGATGAGGGCGAGACCTGGACGAAGCCCCGCGAGCTGCCGGCATCGCTGACTGGCGACCGCCACCAGGGCCTCTACGCCCCCGACGGCCGGCTCTTCATCTCCTTCCGC
>CAZDNN010000660.1:0-3505 GCA_964506385.1 uncultured Planctomycetota bacterium | reverse complement strand
AAGTCGAGGACGAGGACGAGGACGACGACGAGCACGAACAGGAACGGAACCCCAACAGCCGGGGGCAGACTCGAGCTGCGCCCGCCCTTTGACAGCGCGGCACGCCGCGTCTATAAGGGGCGTAGCTCTTACGCCAAGGAGTATACGATGATGCGACAGCGGCGCATCCACACCGAGGGCTTCACACTCATCGAGCTCCTCGTCGTCATCGCCATCATAATGCTCCTGGCCGCCATCGCGCTCCCCGTGCTGAACCAGGCGGCGCGCCAGGCGCGGACCGTCAAGTGCATCGGGCAGCTCAAGCAGCTCGGCGCCGCCTTCGTCGCATACGCCGGCGCACACGACGGCATCCTGCCCAACGCCTATAGGACCCAGAAGGAGGTCGCCCTCGGCGCCAACTGGCCCACCTGGCTCCAGCGCCAGAAGCGCGTCATGGCGGGCACCCCCGACGGCGGCCAGCTCTGGAGCTACTACCGCGACCCCGGCCTCATCGTGTGCCCCAGCGACAGCGAGGGCAACCACGTCTTCAGCTATTCGGTGCCGGTCATGTGCGGCCACCGCATGATCGAGGGAGCCGACAACACCTCAGAGGCCATCCTCGTCCTCGGCGAGCACGAGAAGTATCACCTCGCCACCACCTCCATCGAGGGCGGCTTCGGCAGCATCGACCGCCCGTCGGACCGCCACGGCCGCCGCACCCCCGTCGGCTTCTTCGACGGCCAGGCCCGCCTGGTCGAGTTCGTCGGCGGCTACATCGCCTACGACGTCGAGATCCCGCCCTGGGGCTACAACGACGTCTTCCCCCCGTAAAGCAGGCGGAGAGAGCCTGTCCGCAGATGGTGCAGATTGCGTGGATGAACGAGGATGGTACCGCAGAGCTGTCCGCCGAAGCCCCGCGAAGGCGGCTGAGCGGCGGGCCCGTCGAACCGGGCGCGCTCGCCGGGTGAGACCCGGATTCGCAGGTGGTTGCTGGCCATAGCCCCAAGGGGGCGAGACAGTGCAGCCCAGGGCAAAGCCCTGGGAACCGGCAGCCCCAGGCAAACCAAGCCCTGAAAGGGCGGCACAGCGAGACTGTCGCGGGCCTACTGTGCCGCCCTTTCAGGCCTCCAGAGCTTACCTACGAATCCGGGTCGCCCCCCGCGCTCGGCGCGCCGGTTGACTTGCCGGTGGCGCTTGCCGTAGAATGAGTCGGGCGGGGGCCACGGGACATCCAGGTGGGAGCCTCTCGATCTCGTCGTCAGAGCAACGAGCGATCCTGTCTCGCCTCTTCGCATGGGCGGCGCTGGCGCTGGTCGGGGCGTCGGGAGCCACGGCGGGGGAGGGGGGCGAGCTTCTGTGCGCACCCAGCCGCGTGGGGTGCATCACGACGTGGCTGGTGGCGGGGCCGCTCCCGTTCCTGCGGCCCGAGCAGTTCGACGCCGATCTGCTGAAGGCCGCCGGCGGCGAGGCCAAGGTCCGTCCCCGCGACGGCGCCACGGCCGAGCCGGCCCAGGGCATCGCCTGGCAGGCCAGCGTTCTCCCTCAGAGCGTGCTCGATTTCAAGACGCGCTGCCTCCCTCAGGGTGAGTCTGCCTTCTATCTGTCGGCCTGGCTCCTGCCACGCAAGGACATGGCGTGCACCCTGGTCGTGAACCACACGGGCATGGCCCGCTTGTGGCTCGACGGCAAGCAGGTGGTCAGGAGCAACCGCGACCCCTACGCCATCGGCGGCGCGATGGCCCGCCACGAGCTGACGCTCCGCAAGGGCCAGCGGGTCCACTGCCTGCTCAAGGTCGCCTCCGAGGCCCGGCAGCTCCAGCTCGTCGTCCGCCTGCTCCGGGGCGAGGAGCCGGTCGAGGCGGACGACGTCGCGGTGGTGCTCCCCGCGCGGGACGCGAAGCTGCCGACGGACCCGTTCGTGCTCTCGGCGCTGCGGCTGTCGCTGGGTCGCGACGAGTTCGTCGAGCCGGGCAAGCCGACCAGCGTGTTTGTGGGCATCGTGGGCGGCTATCCCGTGGTCGAGGGGAAGCTGGCCGCCGAGATCACCATCAAGGACTCCAGGGGCCGCAAGGTCGATACCCTCAAGGCGGCGCCCGCGAGCGTGCCCGCCCTCGCGATGCGCTCGGCGCGCGTCGCGTGGACGCCGCCCGCGGGGAGCACGTCACCGTACTTCGAGCTCACCGCCCAGGCGTCGCTGGACGGCCGCAAGCTCGGCGCTCTCACAAAGACCGTCTACTGCCCGAAGAACATCCGTCAGTGGTCGAAGGCCATTCACGAGCGCATGACGAGGCTTACCGCTGCGGGCAAGATCCGCCGCGAGGGCCTCGCCCACGTCCTTCTCAAGCTCGAAAAGGCGTCGCTCCTCCAGGCCAGCTACGAGGCCCTCTCGGGCTACGCGCAGGACGTCCACCGCGAGCTCAAGGCAGCCAGCGACCTGCTCGATCGCTTCGAGAAGGGCACGGGGCTGCCGGCGCTCGAGCCTGGCGTCCACGAGCTCGCCTACCTCGCGGAGCAGGACGAGTCGCCCCAGCCCTACTACCTCCACATCCCGCGCATTTACACCGGCCGCAAGGCTCTCCCCGCCATCGTCTACCTCCACGGCTACGCGCCCTGGCTCGACAAGACGAACTGGCATCAGCTCTCCTACGGCCTCACCGAGCTCGCCGAGGACCACGGCTATCTCATTATCTGCCCCTTCGCCCGGTCGAACACCGACTTCCAGGGCATCGGCGAGGCCGATGTCCTCGAAGTCCTCCGACTGGCGGCCGAGGAGGTGAAGATCGATCGCGACCGGGTCTTCCTGGTCGGCTACTCGATGGGCGGGATGGGCGCCTACACCATCGCCGCCCACTACCCGGACCTCTGGGCAGGCGCCGTGGTAATGTGCGGCCGCGCGGACTACTGGTTCTGGAAGGACCTCGATCCCGCGAAGGTCGAGCCCTGGAAGCGCCACCTCATCGACATGGAGTTCGGCTGGCCCCTGGCGGCGAACTTCCAGCACGTCCCGGTCCTTGCCTTTCAGGGCACGGCCGACACACTGATCAAGCCGGAGCAGGCCTACCGGTTCGTCGAGAAGCTCAAGGCCCTCGGCGGCTCGGCCCAGCTCGTCCGCCACGAGGCCTCGAGCCACTGGATCGCCGACGAGACCTTCTCCACCGCCCAGCCCTTCGAGTGGATGAACGCGCAGCGGCGGGAGAGTGCGCCGAAGGCGGTCCGCTTCAAGACCTACTCGCTGCGCTACAACGGCGCGTGGTGGGCCGCCATCGACGCCTTCGAGAAATGGGGACGGCCCGCCAGCATCGAGGCCGCCATCCAGCCCGGCAACCGCCTTACCCTCACCACCGACAACGTGGCGCAGGTCACCCTCGAGCCGCCGCGCAAGCACTGCAATCCCGCCGCGCCCTTCAAGGCCACTGTCAATGGCAAGGCCAGGACGCTCAGGCCCTCCAAGGGAAGGCTCATCATCCGCGTCGGCAAGGCACCCGATGGCACCCTCGTCAAGACGCCGACCCTCTGCGGCCCCATC
>CAZDNN010000659.1:0-3517 GCA_964506385.1 uncultured Planctomycetota bacterium | reverse complement strand
GCCCAATGAGCGGCCAGCCTCTCTGCATCTGGCAGTCGGCCCTGCTGGGCTTGGCCCTGCTGCTGGTTCCCGCGGTGGCTGAGTCGGCAGGGAGCTTCGAGGGCAGGTTCTATCGGGGTGAGGGCGACGCCGAGTACCTCCGACTGCTCGACATCTCCCGCCGAATGTTCGACGCAGACCCCGAGTTCCAGAATGTCGCGATGCTCTACACGCCGGCCTGGAACGGCTTCGTCGAAGGGCCCACCTGGGGCGCGTGGTGGATCCAGAACAGCTACGGCCCCACCTACTGCGCCCTGCCGTTCTACGTCGAGCCCTACGCGTCGTTCCTCCAGAATGCGCAGGACCTCTGGTTCGACCAGATGGGCGACGGGAAGCGGGTGTGGAAGTGGCGCGGCAAGGGGCCCGGGCTGGTCATTCCCGACGGCCAGCTCTGCGATGCCGCGGCCCCCGGCTGGTTCATCCCCAAGCAGGGAGACGGGCGGGTTGACATCCACGACTGGGGCGTCGAGTTCACCGCCGCCGGCCTGCTCATGCAGGCCGAGCTACTGCTCATCAGCCGCGACGCGAAGGCCATCGCGCGCTATCTGCCCAAGCTCGAGCGGTGCGCCAACTTCATCGAGACGCGACGCGACCCCAAGAACAACCTCTTCCTCGCCGGGCCGGCCGGCAACCTGCTCGCCCCCAGCTACGCCGGCTGGAAGAAGCCCGATGGCTCCTTCGGCAAGGGGTACCTCGCCGGCCTCTCGATCACCTGCATCGCCGCGCTCGACCGCCTCATCGAGCTCGAGAAGCTCGCGGGCCACGCCGAGAAGGCGACCCTCTATGCCGAGCGTCGCGCCCTCGCACGCAAGGGCCTCCCGCAGCTCGTCACCGACGAGGGCTACTTCGTCAAGTCCATGGACCCCGACGGCACCCGCCACGGCGTCTACGGTGCGAAGCGGCACGGCTACTTCGAGGCCGTGTGCAACCACGACGCCGTGTGCTTCCGCGTGGCCGACGATGCGCTGGCCGAGACGATCTACGCCAAGATCGCCTCGATCCCCGGCCTCCGCCGCCACGGCCTCATCATCACCAACGAGCCGAGCCTCGACGACATGTACGTCCCCGCTCGGGGCTGGCTCTGGAAGCACGGCACGTGGGTCAACGGCGGGCACTGGACGACCTGCGAGGCCCGCATGATCGTGGCCTACTGCCGCGTGGGTGCCTTCGACGACGCCCGCCGCTCGATGCAGCAGATCCTCAAGCTTGCGCGCGCCTTCCGCCTCGACAACCCGCTCGTCAACTTCGGCGCCGCCGTCTATCAGCCGAACCAGCCCATCAACCTGTGCTACGACAGCTTCGGCGCGCCCGCGGCCATGGTCCGCGGCCTCTTCGAGTACCTCTACCGCGCCGACGGCCTCACCCTCATCCCCCACATCCCGCCGGGCATCACGCGCCTCGAGCAGCATTTCCCCATCCGCTTTGGCACCAAGCGCCTCTACCTCGCCACGGCCGGCAGGGGGCCAGTCACATCGGTGTCGATCAACGGCAAGGCGTGGAAGCGCTTCGACGCGAAGTCGGTGTCTCTGCCCTACGATGCCACGCCCGACGAGGCGATCATCCAGATCGCGCTCGGGGGGGCGGCGCCTCAGCGCTTCGCGCCGAGCACGGCGCGACCCGCGCTGCCGCCGCCGCGCGCTGCCGACCCCAAGGCGTGGAGCGCCGGTCGCTTCCCGCCCATGACGGCCAACAAGCTTCCGCTGCGCATCGGCGCCGACAGCAACGGCGGCAGCCGCTTCGTCGGCGACATCGCCCGAGCGCGGGTCTTCGGCCGCGCTCTCTCCGCAGAGGAGGTCGCGGCGCTCGCCCGCGGCAAGGCGGGCGAAGCCCCCGCACCAATCGGCGACTGGGCCTTCGACGGCCTCGAGGGCGGAGTCTTCCCGAACGGGGCCGGCAAGGGGCTGCCCGCGAAGATCGTGGGCAAGGTCGCCGTGATCGACTCGCCTCACGGCAAGGCCATCCGGCTCACGGGCGAGGGCTATGTCGAGGTCGCCGACGACCCGAGGCTCGATCTGACGAAGGCCTGCACCCTCGCGGCCTGGGTCTGCCCGAAGGCCCTGCCGGCCGCTGGCGCGCGCATCATCGACAAGACGACGGTCGGCGCGTCCGACGGCTATCTCCTCGACACCTTCCCCGGCAACTCGTTGCGCCTGATCTGCGAGCGCGGCGCGCTCGGCCACAACGCGAAGCTCGCCCCGGGCAAATGGGCTCACGTCGCGGCTACCATCGGCGCCGACGGCTCCCTGGCGCTCTACCTCGATGGCAAGCGAGTCGCCCGCGAGCGGCGCAGCCTGCCGCTCGCCCTGGAGGGCCTGCACGCGCGCATCGCCCGCATCCGCAAGTTCCACGAGCGGCTCGTCGCCGCAGGCCTGGCCGACAGCTACGAGGCCGCCCACGCGGGGCTGGCGGTGCGGTACCTGGAGACGTTCCACCGGCGCCTCGAGCTCGGGGCCGAGGGCAAGCTCACGCCGCTGCCTGCACCCTCGCAGCGTGCTGCCGACACGTCGTATCTCGCCACTGCAACGAAGCTCTGCGACGGGCTCGAGCAGGCGCTGAAGTCCTACGAGAAGTCCGACGACCCGCACAGGAAGCGGGTCCACCAGCTTTGGAGGCGGGTGCCGTGACACGAGCCACTCTGGGTATCCTGAGCATCATCTGCCTCTCTGCCTGCGCCGCCGAACCGCGCATCCCATTCCCTGCCGCGCTCGATGCCGCGGCCATCTCGGTCGAGGGGCTTGACCGCATCCTCGACGATTCGCTCATCCTGGGCAACGGCGACGTCAACGCGCTGCTCTATAGCGACGGCGGCAACCTGGTGCTGCGCCTGACCAAGAACGACGTGTGGGACGCGCGGCTCGACGCCAAGCTCGATCCGCCCATCCCCACCCTGAAACGCATCAAGGAGCTGGCCGCCGGCGAATGGAAGAACCGTCAGTGGATCCTGCCCGAGGACTCGACCTGGAAAGGCCCCGACAGCTACCACGCCCATCCCTACCCCTGCCCCCGCGCCTGCGCCATCGTCCGCATCGGGAGCCGCCCGGCGAAGCCCTCCTGGCGGCGCATCCGCGCCGAGGGCCGACATAACGCCTGGGAGCACAAGGCCAACGCCACCGTCATGAGCATCCAGGGACGCAAGGGGGCCTCCAACGGCTATGCCTTTGGCCCAATCGCGCTGGCGACCGATGACTACCCGACGCTCCGCGTCAGGCTCTCCGGCTCCGGGAATGCCCGCTTCTACATAGACCTGATGGACCCCGAGAACGCGGGCGTCTTCGGCAGCCGATGGCAGGAGACGCCCACCGCGACCGAGGAGCGTGTCTTCAAGCTGCCGCCTGGGAGGCCCGTTGGCCGCATCATCCTCTACACGTGGACCGAGGACGGGAAGCGCGCGGAGAACCGCTTCGAGAGCGTCGTCTTCGAGGGACCGAAGGGCAAGCTGCCCGTGGACCTCACTGTCACCGCGCCCCCGAGCTGTCCC
>CAZDNN010000658.1:0-3527 GCA_964506385.1 uncultured Planctomycetota bacterium | reverse complement strand
GCGCCGGGAGGGCGAGGCTCCTGCCGAGCCGGCCCCGGAGCTCGTCTCCCGCCCCCTCGACGCTTGCGGGAGCGCCAGCGCCGGGAGGGCGAGGCTCCCGCCGAGCCGGCCCCGGAGCTCGTCTCCCGCCCCGACGCGCGGCTCGGCAGGAGCCTCGCCCTCCCACGCCTCGTGGGAGCGGGGAGCCGTCCCCGCCCCCGACAGCATGAGCAAGGCGCCCCAGTGTGAGCCAGGGCGCCTTGTGGAGTTGAGTTGGCAGTTGGTCAGCGCTTCCGCCAGGCAGAGTCTCCACGCGGTCCTTCGGTGCCCCGGACGGCCAGTATAGCGCGATTCTTCAGCATGTCAAGCCGAAAAACCACGTTTTCCGGACTTTTTTCTCTCCAGCTCGGGCCATTTGTGTAGGAACACGCTATGGACGCGACAAGGCCTCGCGCCCTGCCCCCCGGGCCCCCCGTGCGGGCTGTGGCCGGCCGCAAGACCCTGAGTCTCGCGACCGCGACTGCTTGTGGTGGTGCCGAAGGGGGGACTCGAACCCCCATGAGCATTGAAGCTCACTAGGTCCTGAACCTAGCGCGTCTGCCAATTCCGCCACTTCGGCTCGGTGCGCCGCCAGGAGGGATTGTAGCGGCTTCGGGGCGGGAAGTCAAGATCGCCTTGCGCCTTGAAGCGGGCGGGGGCTTGTGGTACGATCGCCGCCGCCATGGCCGGCCATGAGGTGCTGAGGATTCTCGATGCCAATGCGAACCGTGCGCGCGAGGCGCTGCGGGTGGCCGAGGACTACGCGCGCTTCGCTCTCGACTCGCCGCGGCTCGCCGGGGCACTCAAGTCCCTCCGCCACCGCCTGCGCGCCTGCCTCGACTCGCTGGGGGTGCCCCCCTCCGCGCTGCTGGCCGCACGCGACACGCCGGGCGACGTTGGCACTGTGCTCATGACCCAGGCCGAGTGCCAGCGGGCCGGCTCTGCCGACGTGGCGCGCGCGGCGCTCAAGCGCCTCGAGGAGGCCCTCCGCTGTCTCGAGGAGTTCGGCAAGACCCTCGACGCGGACGCGGCGCGGGGCATCGAGGCCATCCGCTACGAGGCATACGCCCTCGAGCAGCAGCTCTTCCACCCGACCCGACCTGCCCTTGACGCCGCGAGGCTCTATGTGCTGCTCGACCCTGCCGCGGCACGGGGCAGAGACATCCTGGCCGTCGGGCAAGCGGCGCTGCGCGGCGGGGCCGACGTGGTGCAGCTTCGCACCAAGGGCGTGCCCGACGCCCAGTGGCTGGCCTGGGCACGGGCGCTCCGCGAGGCGACCCGCGAGCATGGGGCGCTGCTCGTCATCAATGACCGCGTCGATATCGCGCTCCTGGCCGACGCCGACGGCGTGCACCTCGGCGCCGGCGACCTGCCGATCCGCGACGCACGCCGGCTGCTCGGCCCCGACGGGATCATCGGCGCGACGGCCAACTCCATCGAGCTGGCACAGCAGGCCGAGGCCGCGGGGGCCGACTACGTCGGCTGCGGCGCCATGTTCGCCAGCTCGACGAAGCCCGACCGCGAGGCCGTCGGGCCCGGGCGGCTGGCCGAGGTGGCTGCGGCGGTGCGCGTGCCTGTCTTCGCCATCGGCGGCATCACGGTCGAGCGGCTCGCCCCCCTGCTCGCCGCCGGCTGCCAGCGGGTGGCCGTGTGCGCGGGGGTGATCGCAGCGGAGGACGTGGAAGCGGCGGCGCGGGCCTTCGCCCAACGGCTCAAGGGGCAGGCGGATGCTTGACGGCCGCCGGATCCTGCTGCTGACCGATGGCCTGCTCGGGGTGTTCACCTCGAAGACGGCGGCGTGCATCCTCCGCTATCGGCCCGACAAGGTGGTAGCGCTGCTCGATCGCGAGCGGGCGGGCACGGACCCTGCCGAGGCGCTGGGCGTGGGGCGCGGCATCCCCATCGTGGCGTCGGTCGCCGAGGCGCTCCGCTACGAGCCGACCTGCCTGCTCATCGGCATCGCGCCCGTCGGCGGCGGCCTCGAGGGCCACTGGCGCGGCCCCCTCCGCGACGCCATCGCCGCCGGCCTCGACGTGATCAGCGGCCTCCACCTGATGCTCAACGACGACCCCGAGCTCGCCGCCATGGCCGCCCAGCACGGCGTGACCCTCCACGACGTCCGCCGCCCGCCCGACGACATCCCTATCGGCCGGAACCTGGCCCGCGCCCTGCCCGTCAAGCGGGTGCTCTGCGTCGGCACCGACTGCAACACGGGGAAGATGGTCGCGGCCTTCGAGCTGGCCGAGGCGCTCCGCCGCCGCGGCCGCGACGCCCGATTCATCGCCACCGGGCAGACGGGCATCATGCTCAGCGGCTACGGCATCGCCATCGACCGGGTCGTCAGCGACTTCGTGCCCGGCGCCGTCGAGCTGATGCTCCGCGAGAATCAGGACGCCGAGGTGGCGCTGATCGAGGGGCAGGGCTCCCTCATCGAGCCTGCCTACTCGGGGGTGACCCTTGGCCTGATCCACGGCTCGGCGCCCGACGCGATGATCCTCGTCCACCACGCCACCCGCACGACCCTCATCCATCACCACGCCGTCCCGATCCCGCCGCTGGCCGAGCTCATCGAGCTCCACGAGCGGGTCACGCGGCCTCTCTATCCATCGAAGGTCGTCGGCATCGCGCTCAACACCGTCGGCCTCGACGACAACGGGGCGCGCGCCGCCATCGAGCGGGTCGAGGCCGACGTGGGGCTCCCCGCGACCGACTGCGTGCGCTTCGGCCCCGACCGGCTCGCCGACGTCATCGAGGCCATCCTGTGAAGCTCTCCGTCGCCGACCTCGACCTGTCGCTCCGCCACACCTTCCGCATCTCCAGGGGCGCCACGGACGTGGCGCGCAACCTCCTCGTCCGCCTCGAGCACGAGGGCCTGACGGGACTCGGCGAGGCGCATCCCCCGGGCTTCTTCGGCGAGAACCGCGAGAGGGTCAAGGCCACGCTCGCGACCCTCGGCGGCGACCTGGCGGGGAGTCCGACGGACATCGACGCCGCGCTCGATGGACTGCCGCCCGAGATCGCCGCCAGCCACGGCCCGCGCGCCGCGCTCGACATCGCGCTCCACGACCTGTGGGGACAGCTCCACGGCGAGCCGCTCTGGCGGCTCTGGGGACTCGACCCCGCGGCGACGCCCGTCACGTCGTTCACCATCGGCATCGCGTCGGTCGAGGAGATGCAGGCCCGCGTCCGCGAGGCCGAGCGCTACCCGCTGCTGAAGATCAAGCTCGGCACCGACCGCGATCTCGAGATCCTCGAAGGCATCCGCGCCGTCACCGACAAGCCGCTGCGGGTGGACGCCAACGCGGCGTGGACCGTCGAGGAGGCCATCGAGAAGATCCACGCCATCGAGCCCTACGGCATCGAGCTGGTCGAGCAGCCCATCCCGCCAGGCGACGTCGAGGGCCTGCGCCGCATCCGCGAGGCCATCGCGGTGCCTCTGCTCGTGGACGAGAGCGTGTCCGACGCCGCCTCGATCCGACCCCTGGCGGGCGCGGTGGACGGCATCAACA
>CAZDNN010000657.1:0-3545 GCA_964506385.1 uncultured Planctomycetota bacterium | reverse complement strand
AAGGAGGGCCTCCCCGAGGTCCGCGGCTTCCTGCGCGGGGCCATGGCCGCCTCGGGCACGCCCATGATCGTCTGCTTCCACTGCCTCGGCCCCACCCACTCCCCCTTCTCCATCCCCGTCATGCAGATCACCGACTCCAGCTACGTCGCCCACAGCCTCTCTCTGCTCTACCGCCCAGGCTACGAGTACTTCAAGACCCTCGCGGCGGGCGACCTGTTCTTCCGCGTCCTCCACAGCCAGGGCGAGCTCGAGACGGCGTCCAACGGCGCCCCGATCAGCAAGCACGTGGACGACCGGCGGATCTACATCGACCTCGACGACATGATCGTCTACTCGGTGAACACCCAGTATGCTGGGAACACGGTGGGCCTCAAGAAGCTCTCGCTGCGGCTGGCGATCCGCCAGGCCGCGCGCCAGGGCTGGCTCGCCGAGCACATGTTCCTAACCGCCGTCCCAGGCCCTCACGGGCGCTGGACATACTTCGCCGGCGCCTTCCCAAGCGCCTGCGGCAAGACCTCCACCGCCATGATCCCCGGCCAGCGGATCGTCGGCGACGACCTCGCATACCTCCGCAAGATCAACGGCCGCGTCCGCGCCGCCAACTCAGAGTGCGGCATCTTCGGCATCATCCGCGATGTCAACCCCACCGACGACCCAGCCATCTACGAAGCCCTCCAGGCTCCCGGCGAAATCATCTTCTCCAACGTCCTCGTCGCCGACAAGGAGCCTTACTGGCTCGGCATGACACCAGGCGGCGACGAGATGGCCGGCATCCCCGACGCCGGCATCGGATACGCAGGCCCCTGGAAGAAAGGCATGGAGAAGGACAAAGGCAAGACCAAGGGCATCCCGCCCAGCCACAAGAACGCCCGCTACACCATCCGACAGGATGCCCTGCGGAACTGCGATCCCGCCTACCACAAGCCCGACGGCGTCGAACTCGGAGCCATCGTCTACGGCGGCCGCGACTCCGACACACACGTCCCCGTCACCGAAGCATTCGACTGGACACACGGCATCCTCACCATGGGCGCCAGCCTCGAATCCGAGAGCACGCCCGCCACACTCGGCGAGGAGGGCGAGCGTCAGTTCAACGTCATGAGCAACCTCGACTTCCTATCCATGAGCATCGGCCAGTACCTCCAGATGTACCTCGACTTCGCCCGCGGGGCAGAGAGCCTGCCGAAGGTCTTCGGCGTCAACTACTTCCTCCTCGACACCGAGGAGACCGCACGGCTGGAGAAGAAGGTCTATCTCACCGGCATGCTCGACAAGAAGGTCTGGATGCTCTGGGCCGAGCGGCGCGTCCACGGCGACGTCGGCGCCCTGCGCGGGCCCACCGGCTACTACCCCATCTATGAGGACCTCGTCGAGCTCTTCCGCAGCGCCCTCGACACCGACTACGCCCTGGAGGCATACGTCCGCCAGTTCACCATCCGCGTGCCCGAGCTGCTCGCCAAGAACAAGCGGATCGTCGAACTCTACGAGCGCGACGTGCCCGACACGCCCGACGTCTTCTTCCGCGTCATGGCTGCCCAGCGCCGCCGCCTCGAGGCCCTCCAGCGCCACCAGGGCGACTACGTCTCGCCCTTCGACCTGTGAAAAAACCCCCAGCCGTCTTTTACCTGTTGACGGTCACCCCAGCGCGCGATACCTTGGGGGCAGAGAGGAGATCCGCCATGAGCACGACGTCCAGGGCTATGGTGTGGCTGGCGGCGCTGCTGTGTGCGGCGGGCGCGGCGCTGGCCGTGACGCCGTCGAATGAGTTGGCGGGTAAGAAGGCGGTGCTCGTCATCGCGCCCAGCAGGTTCCGCGACGAGGAACTCGCGCACCCCAGCGACATCCTCAAGGCCAAGGGATGCAAGGTGGTGGTCGCGTGCTCGGCGCTGGACGAGGCGAAGGGCATGCGCGGCGCGAAGGTGAAGCCCGACGTGCTGCTCGCGGACGTGAAGGCGGAGGACTACGACGCCGTGGTCTTCATCGGCGGCACGGGCGCGAGGGTCTACTTCGACGACCCGACGGCCCATGCGCTCGCGAAGGCGGCGGCTGAGAAGGGCAAGGTCCTCGCCGCCATCTGCTTCGCGCCGTCGATCCTCGCGCGGGCAGGCGTCCTCAAGGGAGTGCCCGCCACGGCATACCGCTCTCGGCGGCGCGACCTCGAGAACCACGGCGCCAGGTGGGTCTCGCAGTCCGTCGTCCGCAAGGGCAGGATCATCACGGCCAACGGCCCGAGGGCCTCAACCAAGTTCGGCCAGTTCCTGGCCATGGCTCTCAAGGGCAACGAGGAGTGACGGGGCGGAAACGCGGGGTGAGGCGTGCGTGAGATCGGGACCATTGTCGCCGTGGATGGGGAGCGGGTGCGTGTCCGGATGCAGCCGGGCCCGCGATGCGGCTCGTGCTGTGCCTGCGCTGCCGTCGGCGGCGAGCGGGAACTGGAGCTGACGACGGGCGAGAGCCTCGAGCCGGGCGACAGGGTGGCGGTGGAGATCGCAACGCCGAACGCCGCGCTCAGCGCGGTGCTGGTGTTCCTGCTGCCGCTGCTGGGGCTGGTGGGCGGCGTGCTCATCGGGCACCACTTCAGGCCGCTGGGCCTCAGCGGCGACGCCGACGCGCTCGTCCTCGGCTTCGGGCTCCTCATCGTCGTGCTCGGCGGCGCCGCCGCGCTCGACCGGCTCGTCCTCCGCGCCCGCATCCCCGAGCCTCACATCGTCGAGGTCATCAGTCGGGGCGCCGTAGCTGGCGGAGTTGACTCACCAACCCGCCCCACAGGACCCACTCGGGCTGTTGCTAGCCCCTAGGTTGCGCGGGGTTTGTCGTATGAGGGTTAAGTCCTTGTTGAATTGGGATTTGTACTTCTCCAGCCTTTGTGGTATAGTGCCTCCCTCAAAGGAGGCGTGCCATGAAAGTTGAGCTACCGCGCAACGTGCAGTTCGTGTATGAGCATGCACTCGCTCAGATAGAGTTCGACCTCGGTTTCTCCGCGAAGCTCGCGCGACTCGACCCACTTCATCCGTGGACCTTTGAGCTGGAGGCCAACGGCGCGGCAGAGGTCATCCGCCGACGTGCAGCCTACGCTGGGAAAGTCGGGGGCAAGCCGTGTGTCTACGAGCAGATCATACGGCCGAGCTACCAAGGCGGCGAGTTCAACCGTACGCGTTCAGTCAACCAGTTCCTGACCCACTGGATATACCCCTACAAGGGCAAGTTCCACCCCCAGATGATCAGGGCCATCCTCAACATTATCCACGCCAAGGCGGGCCAACTTGTTCTCGATCCCTTCGTCGGCAGCGGAACGACAGCTCTTGAGTGCCAACTGCTGGGGATCGACGTGATCGGCGTGGACGTGTCGCCGCTGTGCGTCCTGCTGACGAGGGTCAAGACACAGTCCTACACGGAGGCAGACGGCATCCGCGGAGCTCTTGAGAAGATCGCGAAGCTGCGAGTGGACCATCCCGACGATCTCGATCCCAGCGAGTTTGGTCCACAAGCCGTTGCCGACTTCATCCAGATAGCGCGGATGGTGACGTACAGCGACATGGCCAACC
>CAZDNN010000656.1:0-3558 GCA_964506385.1 uncultured Planctomycetota bacterium | reverse complement strand
AGGTCGTCGGTGTCGATGTGATTCTCGGTGTAGCCGACGCACATGGGGACGGCGCAGAAGTAGTGGATGGCCTTGGCCCCGTGGGCGATGGCGGTGTAGAAGCTCCGGCGGAAGTCGCTCGGCGTCTCGCCCGGCGTGTGGGGCATCACGTACATCAGGATGGGCAGCTTGTGGTACTTGGCGCCGCAGCGGAAGGCGGAGGTGAGGTAGCCGACGATCTGGACGCTGATCTCGGGCACCCCCCACACGTAGTCCTCGCTCCACGGCATCGTCATGCCGCGCATCTTGAAGGGGCGGACCCACTGTAGGTCGGTCACCAGGTAGTTGGCGTGGGGCGAGTAGTTCGCGCCCGTGCGGACGTGGGGGCCGATGCGCTGTTCGAGCAGCCTCGTGTGCTCGGCGTAGTGCGCGATCCCCGACTCGATGGCCCAAAGCCGCGAGTAGTAGTAGAGCGGGTCCTCCCGCTTCGCGGTGAACTTGGCCTCGCCGTCCCACGCGACGCCGCGGGCCTCGAGCCAGGCGGCGAACTTCGCGTCGTCGGCCTTGGCGGGCGGGATGTGGATCTCGTCGCCGAAGCTCACGATGCCGATCTGGCCGAGCTGGCCCTTGGCCTTCGCCTCGGCGACGCGCTTGTCCATCGCCTCGAGCGTGCCGGGCCGCCAGTGGGTGATGCAGGCGGTGCGGCGCTTTGGGACGCCAAGGCGCTCGGCCCACGGGGTGTCCATATGGGTGAGGGTGTTGCTGCCGAGGGCGACGGCGATCTCGGTGGCGACGCGGCCGATCTCGCCCTCCTGCCGCATGGCGCCGCTGAAGCCCATGAGGCCGTAGACGGGCAGGCGCTTCGGCGCCGCGCCGCGCTTTGGCCACGCGCCAATCTCGTCGCGCAGCCACGTCAGCCACTCGAGCTGGGTGCGGATGACCGCCCCCTTGTCCTCGGCAGACCACGCCTGCCTGGCGACGTCGCCAGGGATGAGGAAGCTGACGGGCGAGATGGTGCCGGGCGTGCCCTTGACGCGGAGCTTGCGGATCGGCGTCAGCGCGCCCCCGTGGCCCGGCACGGCGAACTCGATGACGAGGTCGATCTCCTTGCCCTTCGGCTCCTTGTACTGCGCCTTGGGGAACCACACGCAGTCGTTGAGCGCATCGCACGCGGGGCCGAGCGGCACCCAGCCGCTCGTGTCGCCGGGCTGGAGGTACTCGGCGTCCGGGACGCTCTTGAGCTGCTCGGGGTCAAGCTCAGGCGCCAGCGCCTCTGGCGGCACGAGCGCGCCGGTGGCGCGGACGACGCGGTAGCTCGTAGGGCTGGTGAGGCGGCCGCTCTTGAGGACGCGGGTGGTGGGCCAGTCGCGGACGTGGACCCAGTAGGGTGAGTGCTGGCCCTGTACGTTGGGCGCGACGATGGGAATGCACGGGCCGAGGCCGTCGGGCGGGTTGGTGAAGCGGACGAAGAGGTCGCCGGCCTGGGTGAGCCAGCCGTCGAGCTCGAGGTAGCGGGCCTTCTGCTTCTGGATCTCGAGGCCGGCCGTGTCGTTCGTCAGGCAGATGACATCGACGTGGCGCTTGGCGGCCATAGCCCTGGGCTGGTCGCCGTCCATCTGTGCCGTGGCGATGAGGCGGAGCGTGGCGGGGCCGGCGGCGAGCTTGGCCGCGCCCTTCATCTGCCAGACGATGTTGTCGGTGCCGCCCCAGGTGTAGCGGACCATGGGCGCGCGCTCGTGCTTGTTGAAGGCCCAGATCTTCGGGTCCTCGAGGCGGCCGAAGGCCTCGCGATAGACCTCCTTGCCGCCCTGCTCGATGGCGACGGTGAACTCGACGGCGAAGTTCCACGGCTGCTCGAACCGCGCTGCGACCTGGTAGTCGCTGGCGTAGGGGATCGCGACCGCGCGGACCGCCACCGCCTCCTGGCACTGCGCGGGCGCGCCCAGGCACGCCTTGCGAGACAGGAACGTCACGGCGAAGGTCCCCGCGAAGTAGTTCTCGCCGTACGGCACCTCCCGCCACTCGCCCTTCTCGACCTTGAAGTCCTCCGCCTCGGCGAACAGGCGGACGGGCTTCTGCCCGGCGGCGACCGCCAGGCAGGCAAGCGACAGCAGGAGTGGGAAGCTGTGTCTCATCTCGGGTTCGTCCTCTCGACGAGGATGGCGTCGAAGGGGTCGCCGGTGTGGCGTGGCTTGGCGCGCTGGGCTTGGAGCCATTCGGCAAGGTGGCCGGGCCGCAGGCAGCCGATGTCGAACAGGATGATCCGCATCGGTGTGGTCCTGGGACAGGAGGGAGCGGGACCGCACAGCCTGCCTGCGGCGGCGAGGCTTACTATACGGGGTAGTGCCGGGCACTTCAAGGCCGTTCACCGGGTCTGACCCGGGATGTTGGGGTGCGGCTGTCCTCGAGGGCCGACCTCGTCGCGACCGCGCTCCCTCCACCTCGCCGCAGCCTGCGTGGGGACCCCCGGCGTCCCCTCCCCCAGGCTGGCATCGGGCAGCGGCTCCCGCCGCCGCTCCGAAGCCTGCCGCCGCCCCACGCAGGCTGCTGGGCCTCCTCCTTCATCGCCATCTCGGGCTCCTCCCCCACCGGGGGTCTGGGCTTTGCCCACGCCTTCGGGGCTCGCGCCGTGATCCTCGCTCCGCGAGAAGTGAGAGCGGTGTCAAGCCACCCGCACTCCAAAGAAGACGTCGCAGCCAGGCTCCCCTGTCGGGGGCCTCTGGAGTGCGGCGGCTCGACGCCGCTCTGGCTCCCAGCGAAGCGGTCGAACAGCGTGGTGTCTCGGCCTTTCAGGCCGCCAGGGACCACCTTCAAATCCGGCCCGCACACCGGATCACGGCCGCTTCCCCTGCGGCGGCTGCGGGGCCATGTCGACGATGGCGTCGGCGAGGAGGCGCCGCGTCAGGTCGTAGTCGGCGAAGGACCAGCCGTTGTCCATCTTGAAGGCGCCGCTGACGGCGAGGGTGCCGTCGTCGAGGGTGCGCCAGGGCTCGGTCCAGCGGCCTTTGCCGGCGCGGGCCTTGAGCTTGTCGAAGCGCAGGCGCGCGAGCTGGCGCTCGGCGGCTGCCCTGGCCTGCATGGCGGCGGCGCGGCGGCGCGGGTCGCCCGACGCCTCGGCCTCGGCGGCCTTGCGCCAGAAGAGACGCAGCAGCTTGTAGTCCTTCACGCCCTCACGGACGGCCTCCCAGCCGATGCTCGGGCCGCCAGGGTGGTCCGCGGTCTTCGGGTAGCGGAAGAACATCGTCTTGGGGTTGGTGTACGCCCGCTTCGCGAGGTGCGGGCGATGCCAGAACATGTATGCCCACTCGATGACGCCCTGGCCGCGGCCCGCCCACAGGCCGAAGCCGTAGCCCCAGCGCATCGCCTCGGGATGGTAGCCGGTGAGGTCGATGTTGTAGAACCAGATCGCCTTTCCGTCGGCTTTGGCCCGCGCGAGGAACCTGTCCCACGCGGCCGCGTCGTAGGGCGCGCGGCGATCGAGCCACGGCCCGTCGTGGTAGACCAGCACGTCGCTCAGAGCATAGAGTTCCTCGAGGGTGCGCGGATTCCCGTTCGGGCCATCCTCCTCCGTGCGGAGGC
>CAZDNN010000655.1:0-3608 GCA_964506385.1 uncultured Planctomycetota bacterium | reverse complement strand
GACGAGGACGATGCAGAAGGGCGGGCCACGGTCCCCAAGATCCGGGGCCAGACTCCCTGCGGGGAGCAAAGGGCGCCGAGTCTACCCACTCAGTAGACCCCACGCAAGGCGGCGAGCCAGGTTCCCCCCTTGACAGCCGCGTGCGCCGGCCGCATCATTGGCACCTCGCTCTGTCCCGAGACACTGCAAAGGGGTGCGCGCGATGGCCAACGAGGCGATGAAGAGGCTCGAAGGGCTCTACGTGACGAAGGTCCGCCGGCGGATCGACGAGATCGGGCGGTATGTGTGGACCGAGCGTGTGCCCGTCGAAGACGTGGCACTCGCCGAGACTATGGAGCATCTGACACCGGCCCAGGCGGCGAGGCTGCCTTACAGGAAGGCCCGCGGCGGCCGCCGATGGGGCAAGCCCTGGGGCACCGGCTGGTTCCGGCTCCGGTTCACGGTACCCAAAGCATTTGAGGGCGAGACGGTCGCGCTGCTCTTCGACCCGGAGGGCGAGTGCATTGTGTTCCACGACGGCGAGCCGGTGCAGGGGCTGGACCGCAATCGCAAGGACTGCGTCGTCGCCGAGAAGGCGACGGGCGGCGAGCGGGTCGAGCTGTATGTCGAGGCCGGCGCCAGCGGGGCCTTCGGGAGCTTCGGGAAGCGGACGATGCACCAGCCGCAACTCGCGGTGTTCCTCCCCGAGGTCTGGGAGGCCTGGCACGACCTGGCGGCGCTCGCGGCGATGATCGACCCGCTGCCCGACGACGACACCCGCCGAGCCCGGCTCGTCAAGGGCCTGAGCGACGCCGTCGATCGCTTCGACTACCAGGACCTCTCCCGCGACGCACTCCGCGCCTCGGCCCGCCGCGTCCGCAAGGCCGTCAAGCCGCTGCTCGCCAGGCCCGCCAACGCCTCGGCGCAGACCATCGCCTGCATGGGGCACGCACACATCGACGTTGCTTGGCTTTGGCCCCTGGCAGAGACGGTTCGGAAGTGCGCCCGCACGTTCAGCACCGCCGTCGCCTACATGGACCGCTACCCCGAGTACCTGTTTTGCCAAAGCCAGCCCCAGCTCTACGAGTTCACCCGCGGCCGCTATCCTGGGCTCTACGCCCGCATCAAGGAGGCGGTCAGGAAGGGGCAGTGGGTGCCGACGGGCTGCATGTGGGTGGAGGCCGACTGCAATGTGACCTCGGGCGAGAGCCTCGTCCGCCAGGTGCTCTTCGGCACCCGGTTCTTCAACGAGGAGTTCGGCCACGAGGTCGCCTGCCTGTGGCTGCCCGACGTCTTCGGCTACTCCGCCGCGCTGCCACAGATCCTCCGGCGCAGCGGCATCCGCTACTTCCTCACCCAGAAGATTAGCTGGAACCAGTTCACGACGTTCCCCTACCACACCTTCCTCTGGGAGGGCATCGACGGCTCGACGGTGCTCACCCACTTCCCGCCGGCCAACGACTACAACAGCCAGCTCCGCGCTGACCAGATGCTCGCCGCCGCGGGCCGCTATCGCGAGAAGGACCGCTCGCCCATCCAGGCCGTGCCCTACGGCTTCGGCGACGGCGGCGGCGGCCCGACGACCGGCCACCTCGAGCGCCTGCGCCGCTACGCCGACCTCGAAGGCATGCCCCGACTGCGGCCCATGACGCCACGCGACTTCTTCGAGACCCTCGAACGCGAATCCACCGACCTCCGCACATGGGTCGGCGAGCTCTACCTCGAGCTCCACCGAGCCACTCTCACCACCCAGGCCAACAACAAGAAGCTCAATCGCCGCTGCGAGCTCGCCCTCCGCGACGCCGAGCTCCTCGCCGCCATCGCCCTCGCCGCCGGCGCTCCATACCCCCAGCAGAGCCTCCGCGACGCCTGGAAGATCGTCCTCCTCAACCAGTTCCACGACATCATCCCAGGCAGCTCGATCGCCCTGGTCTACCAGGACAGCGACCGCCACTACGCCGAGGTCCTCGCCACGGCCGCCGAGGTCCGCGACACCGCCTTCGCCCGCTACGCCAGGCAGGTCGATACCCGCGGCGAGGGCGTCCCCGTCGTCGCCTTCAACTCCCTCGGCTGGGACCGCACCGACATCGTCGCGGCCGCAGTGCCCGACCTGCGCAAGGACGCGAGCTACGTCGCCGTCGCGCCCGGCGGCACCGAGAGCCCCGTCCAGCTCTGCGGCGACGGCCTCGCACGCTGGCGCGCCACCGTCCCATCCATCGGCCACGCCGTCTTTCACATCCGGGAGACCCTCCCGGAGGTCGGGAACCTCCGGGAAGGCACGGCCATCGTCCAGGCGACCAAGAAGGTCATGGAGAACGACTGCCTCCGCCTCCGCTTCGACCGCCAGGGCCGCCTCCGCAGCGTCTTCGACAAGCGGGCCCGCCGCGAGGTCCTCGCACCCGGCGCCATCGCGAATCAGCTTCTGCTCTTCGAGGACAAGCCGGTCAACTGGGACGCCTGGGACATCGATATCTTCTACAACGACAAGCTCCTCGAGGCCGACGGCAAGCTCCTCAGCATCGAGGTCAAGGAGACCGGCCCCGTCCGCGCCGTCCTCCGAGTCCGACGCGCCATCAGCAAGTCGGTCATCTCCCAGGACATCATACTGGTCGCCGGCTCGCCCCGCATCGACTTCCTGACGACCATCGAGTGGGGCGACGAGAGGGAGGTGCTCCTCAAGGCAGCCTTCCCCGTCGCCGTCCGCGCCGACAAGGCCCGCTACGAAATCCAGTTCGGCAGCGTCGAGCGGCCCACCCACTGGAACACGCCGCAGGACTTCGGCCGCTTCGAGGTCTGCGGCCACAAGTGGGCCGACATCTCCGAGGGCGACTACGGCGTCGCCCTGCTCAACGACGCCAAGTACGGCCACGACATCCGCGGCAACGTCATTCGCCTCTCGCTCCTCCGCGCCCCCAGGATGCCCGACCCCGATGCCGACGTCCGCAAGACACACTCCTTCACATACTCCCTCCTCCCCCATCCCGGCGACTTCAGGGCCGGCGTCGTCCGCGAGGGCTACCAGCTCAACGTCCCCGTCATCGCCCATGCCGTCAAGCCCTCGAAGGGCGGCCCAGCCATCGGCAGCCTGCTGGCGATCACCGGCGACAACGTGGTCATCGACACCGTCAAGAAGGCGGAGGACGACGACGCGCTGATCGTCCGCCTCTACGAGGCCCACGGCTGCCGCGGCCGCCGCACCCTGGCCATCGGCCTGCCGATCGCGAAGGTCATCGAGACCGACCTCATGGAGCGCGAGGAGCGCGAGCTCCCGCTCCGCAAAGGCCCCAAGCTCGCCCTCTCCTTCACACCCTTCCAGATCCGCACCCTCAAGCTCCTGCTCGAGTAGAGCTTCGGGGCTTGGCGAGGGATGCTGGGAGGGAACCTCTCTTGAGGAGAGAAGGTTCCCCCCAGACCCCCCTCCAGAGACCTTTGCATTGGCGTCGGGACCGGCGCCCAATCGAGAGGTTCTTGGGAGGGAGCCTTCTTCCTCAAAGAAGGGCTCCTTCCCCCAGCATCCTTCCCCATACTCCTCCGGATACTTCACCGGCCCGCCGCCCTCGCGCCACCACACGGACCAGTGCCTCGCCATATGGCAACTCCGGCACAGCGGCACCACCCAGAAGGGATTG
>CAZDNN010000654.1:0-3608 GCA_964506385.1 uncultured Planctomycetota bacterium | reverse complement strand
CTCGATCCCATAAGGTGTGCCCAGTCCGAGTTTTCCTCGCCCCAACATGCGCGCATGTCGCGCTAGAAGACTCTGCCTCCCACTGCGCGCTCACCCAGGCGCGGGCTCACGCGCTCACGCCAGCAACTCGTGTCCCCGGACACCACCCCGTGATGCTCGCTCCGCGAGAAGTGAAAGCGGTGTCAAGCCACCGCACTCCACAGAAGACCCCGTGTCGCGAGTAGCGTGTCGTGACGGGGCCTATGGAGTGCGACGGCTCGCCGCCGCTTTGGCTCCCAGGCAACTCCGCCGTAGCGGCTATGTCGCCCTCGCGAAGGCGGGCGGAGCGGTCAGTCCTTCGTGCGCGCTCCCCACGGGCCAGAGGCCACTCACATGATTTCCGTGAGCAGGCCGCAGCTCTTCTCGCCCTTCTCGTCGGCGGGGAGGACCTTGATGTCCAGGCCTCTCGGATTGGGCAGCGGGCCGTCGGGGTCGATGCCGAGTAGCGTGTACATGCTCCGGATCAGGTCGCGCGGATGCACGGGGCGCTCGGTGACCTCTGTGCCCTTGTCGTTCGAGGCGCCGACGACGCGGCCTCCCTTGAAGCCGCCACCGGCCACCACGGCGGAGAAGCACTTGCCGTAGTGCGAGCGCCCGCCGTTCCACGGCGGCTGCCACTGGACTTTGGGGCCGCGGCCGAACTCGCCGCTCCACCATACGATCGTGGTGTCGAGCAGGCCGCGGTCGGCCAGGTCCGTCAGCAGTGTGGCCATCCCCCGGTCCATTTCGGGGAGCTTGCGGTTCATGATCTCGAAGTGCTGCTTGTGTGTGTCCCAGCCCTTGTAGTTGATGGTCACGTAGGGCACGCCGTGCTCGACGAGCCTTCGCGCCATGAGGCACGACTGGCCGAAGGTGCTGCGGCCGTAGCTGTCGCGGACCTCGTCGGGCTCTTGTGCGAGGTCGAAGAGCTTCCTGGTCTCGCCGAACATCAGGTCGTATGCCTTGGCCTCGGCCTGCTCGTGGCGCGCGAAGTGCGGGTTGCCGGGCATGGCCCTTCCGAGGGTATCGAGCGACTCGAGGAGTGCGCGCCGGGCGCGCTGGCGCTCGTCGGTGATGCCTCGCGCGACGATCCCTTCCACGGCGAATGGCGTCTTGTTGGGGTCGCCGCCTGTGGCGAATGGCTTGTAGCGCTGGCCGAGGAAGCCTGCCTCGGAGAAGCGGCCCTGGGGCGTGGTGAGCACGACGTAGGGCGGGACGAGCCCCTTGTAGCCGTGGTCGTAGCCCTTGAACACGGAGACGACGGCGCCGACACACGGGCAGACGAGCCTGCCAGGCTTGCGGCCGGTCTGGGTGATGTACGACGCGGTCTCGTGCCCGTTGTTGCCGTGGGTCATGCTGCGGATGATGGCATACTTGTCGGCCTGCTTCGCCAGGAGCGGCAGGAGCTGGCCGATCTGGATGCCGTCCACGTTCGTGGGGATCGCCTTGTCGAGCGGGCCGCAGTAGTCGTAGCCCGCGTTCGGCTTGGGGTCGAAGGTATCGATGTGGCATGGCCCGCCCCACATCCAGATCTGGATGACCGCCTTCGCCTTCGCCTTCGGGACCGCGGCCAGCGCCTCGCCGCCCAGGCGCCCGGCGAGGGCCACGCCGGCGGCTCCAGCGGCCAGGCGTCCCAGCGCATCGCGCCGACTCACGCCGCCCGTGCTCCGCTCCTGCTTCATGTCTCTTCCCTCGATTGTCCTGCGCCAGCCGCACCGGAGACGCCCGGGCGGCTCAGTGCCGGTAGAGGAACTCCTTGGTATTGATCAGCGCCCACGCCAGGTCGGCCGCGCCGCTGCTGATCCCCGCTCGCTTGAAGTACTTCTCCGCGAGCATCACCTCGGCTGGGGTCGGCTGCCGCGAGAGGATCGCCAGGTAGAACCACACGATCACAGGACGCGGCTTCCCGCGAGCCAGCCGGACCACCTTCCGCAGCAGCGGGCTCCGCTGGATCTTCGTCTGCACGTGCGTCGAGTTCAGCAGGTGCAGCCGCTGGGCGTCGGTCGGATGGCTGTTGCGCTCGGACACCAGCCCCGTGTCGCGCGACGGACGGCCGAACATCTCGAGGAACTGGCTGGTGATGCTGCCGTCGGCGAGCGCGATCGTCCGGTTGGCCTCCGGGATGAAGGTGAACGGCTCGGGGATGGGGCTCGAGTAGCTCTCGCCGTCCTTGGCGATCCAGCACAGGGCGTCGATGAGCACCTCGGCGTCGAGCTGGCGGACGATGTAGTGGGCGAAGAGCTTCTCGGCGTCGGGGTGGTCGGTGTGCGGGATCGAGGAGCGCTGGTAGGTCTGGGAGTTGAGGATCAGGCGATAGACGTGTCGCAGGTCGTACTTCGCCCGCACCAGCTCGGCTTCGAGGAACTCGAGGAGCTTGTGGTTCACTGGCGGGTTGTCGGGCCGGATATCGTCGGGCTCGTGGATGATGCCCCGGCCCAGGAGCCAGGCCCAGATTCGGTTGACGATGTTGCGGGCGAACCAGGGGTTTTCCGGGCGGATGAGCCAGTCGGCGAAGGCCCTGCGGGGGTCGTCGCCTGGCTCGACGCGGACCGTCGAGCCGTCGGGGAGGACGGCCTCGAGGGGCTCGGCCGGCGCCGGGTCGAGATAGACGATCTCCTCCTTCCACTCGGCCGTGCCCTTGAATGCGACCCGCGAGAAGAGCGCGGCCATGCCGGCCCGCCGGTCCTCCGGCCAGCCCGCGATGCGCGAGCCCATGAGCGTCAGGGCCACGGCCTCGGCGATCGCCGCCGGCTCCTTGCCCTGGATGCCGCGGTAGAAGTTCACTGCCGGCACGCGGAAGTTGCTCCCGCTCGACGTCAGCAGGGCGCGGGCGAACTCGTCGTACGGGCGGTTCTCCCGGAGCGCGTCGTGGATCCAGCGGTGGTAGGCCTGCACCGCGTTCGGCCACAGGTTGATCGGGAACTCCGCCTTGACGCGAAGCAGGTCGCACCACTTCATCGCCCAGTAGTCGGCGAACTCCTCGTGTTCCAGGAGGGCGTCGATCAGCCGGGCGCGCTTGTTCGTCTGCCGGTCCTTGAGGAACTTGCGCACCTCCGCCGGCTCGGGCAGCGTGCCGGTCACATCGAGATACACCCGCCTGAGGAACACCGCGTCCGCGCACACTGGCGAGGGCTTGATGCCCCTCCTCCGCAGCGACGCCAGCACCAGGGTGTCGATGGGATTCCGCGACAGGTACCTCGACTCGCTCTCGAAGGGCCAGACGACCCGCCGTTGCGCGCCGTGGCTGCTGGCCGCTGCCACGGACACCGCGATTGCAAGCAGCACGCGCGTCATCGTATCTCGACGCACCCCAATGTCCTGCGTCGGCAGGAGCGCCACACAGCGTACCTCAGCCTTCGTGATTAGCAGCACTTCACCGAAGTGTGGGCCCGCCGCCGCAGACGATTGGCACGCCTTTTTGCACGCTGTCTTTCTCTCAGAGGGCGAGGCAGAGAAGCCTGCTCCAGGGGGGCGCAGGCCTTGGCTTCCTCATATGGCCAGCTCGCCAGGCAAAGGCGGTGCCGGAGACCTTCTTTCTGCCTCGCCCTCACCTCTCGGACGTGTCAAGAAGCGTGCCAATCGCCTGCGGC
>CAZDNN010000653.1:0-3610 GCA_964506385.1 uncultured Planctomycetota bacterium | reverse complement strand
TCGCCCATGACGCGCCGACACAAACGCCGTCTGTGCACCTTGGTCGCCCCTGTGCTGTTGCTGGTGCTTCTGCTCGCCGGCATCAATTGTGCGGGGTGCATGGCACTGAGACGGAGCGAGGCTGCCATGCCGCGCGACCCGCACACAGGCATCATCCGTGGCGCCGAGCCCATCCGCATCGCCAGGGGCCGCAGGGGCGCCTGCCTGCTGCTCCACGGCTGGATCACCACGCCCGCCGACTTCGGCGGCCTGCCCCAGGCGCTCGACGAGGCGGGCTGGGATGTCTTCGCCCCCCTCCAGGCCGGCCACGGCACCACCCCACGCGCCCTCAAGGGCATCACGCCCGACAAGCTGCTCGACACGGCGCGCGGCCACTACGGCGCGCTGCGGGGCCGCTACGGCCGCGTCGTCCTCATCGGCTTCTCCATGGGCGGCGCCATGGCGACGATCCTGGCCGCCGAGCAGCCGCCCGACCGCCTCGTCCTCATCGCCCCCTTCTGCGGCGTCCGCCACAAGTGGTACTACGTCCTGCCCCCGCGATGGTGGAACACCCTGCTCTCGCCAGTCGTCGGCTACGTGCCGCGCCCGAAGAGCTGCGTCTACTGCAACCGCCCCGAGGGCAAGGACGCGATCCTCACGTACGACGCGTTCCACACCGACGCTGCCGGCGCCCTCTTCGCCCTCCGCCACAAGCTCCTTCGCAAGACGGACCTGACGATGCTGACGATGCCCACCCTGCTCGTCTACGGCCGCTGCGACGAGACCTGCTCGCCCGAGGCGACGGACGCCCTCTTCGCCCGCCTGCCGGCCGACCCGAAGCAGCGCGTGGTCCTGCCGGAGTCCAACCACCACCTGCTCCACGACTACGATCGCCAGCAGGCCATCGCCACCATCGTCGAGTTCGTCGGGAAGCCCTGACGGGGCTCAGTGGCGGGGGAGGCGTGACTCCATCAGAGGCGGCCACGTGCCCGTCGGCGGCCATCACTTCAGGTCCACGGCCACGCCGGGCAGGGACGGCCAGTGGAGCGCCTTCGCAGTCCCCTCGCCCGATGGCGCGAAGCTCAGGGAGATCAGGGTCCGCCCCTTGCCCATTCGGCCCGTGGGGACCCTGACCACGTACTCGCGCGAGTGGCCAGGGCTCAAGGCCGCGGGCTCTCCTTGGCCCGTCGCGGCCTGGAATACCATGGTGCTGGAGCTTTCCCAGGCCGCCGGGTGACGACGACACGGTCGACCCCCTCGGCAGGCACAGCGGGGCCCGCCTCGCACAGCCGCCACCAGGCGGCCGCGCCGGCGGCGATGAGACAGAGCGCCAGGGCGAACGCGAGGGGCCCTCGCCGCTCCATCGTCTCCCCAAGCACGAGACGCACGGCATGTCCTCCTGCGGTGGGACACTCCCCCTCGGCTTAGACGCGCGATGCGGCCGCAGGGTTCACTGCTTCTTGGGGAGCTGCCCTCAGGCCGTGGGGCGGCGGCCGCCGGCCAGGCGCTGGCGGGCGAAGGCCACGAGGCCGCCGGCATCGAAGATGGCCCGCATGAAGTCGGGGATGGGCTGCGCCTGCCAACTCTGGCCCGTAGTCGTATCGGTGATGGTGCCCGATGCGAGGTCGATGTCGAGCTCGTCGCCCGCGGTGATGCCGTCGGCGGCCTCGGGGCATTCGAGCAGGGGAAGGCCGATGTTTATGGCGTTGCGGAAGAAGATGCGGGCGAAGCTGCTGGCGATGACGCACGAGACCCCCGCGCCAAGCAGCGCCACGGGCGCGTGCTCCCGGCTCGAGCCGCAGCCGAAGTTCTCGCCCGCCACCACCACGTCGCCCTCCTGCACCTTCTGAACGAAGTCAGGCTGGTCGCTGCCCTCCATCGCGTGGGCGCCCAACTCGGCCGGGTCGGTGGTCACGAGGTAAGGGGCGGGGATGATGGCATCCGTGTTCACGTCATCGCCGAACTTGAAGGCTCTTGCCATGGTCGGAAGCTCCCAGGCGAAGGAGGAGTAGCCGGCAGTCGGCAGTGAAGGCGGAAGAGAAGAGGACGTCCAACGCCGAACGCTCAACGTCCAACGTCCAACGGAGGAGAAGGGCCACCGTGATGTGCGTCCTTCGTTGAACGTTGGAAGTTGGACGTTGAACGTTGGACGTTTCCTCCTCCTCTTCTCCTGTCACAGCTCCTCGGGCGAGGCGATGCGGCCGAGGACGGCGGAGGCGGCGGCGACGGCGGGGTTGGCGAGGTAGACGAAGCTGTCGTGGTGGCCCATGCGGCCCTCGAAGTTGCGGTTGCTCGTCGAGACGCACGTCTCGCCTTCCGCCAGCACGCCCATGTGCCCGCCCAGACACGGCCCGCACGTCGGCGTCGAGAAGATCGCCCCCGCGTCCACGAACACCTCATCGAGTCCCTCGCCGATGCAGCGGCGATAGGTCTCGAGGCTCGCGGGAATGACGATGAGCCGCACCTCGGGATGCACCTCGCGGCCCTCGATGATCTCGGCGGCCAGCGCGATGTCCTCGTAGCGGCCGTTGGTGCACGAGCCGATGAAGGCCTGGTCGATCCTCACGTCAGCCAGATCGCCCACAGGCCGCACGTTGCTCGGAAGATGCGGACACGCGACCTGCGGCTCGAGGTCGGTCACGTCGATCTCGTGCACCTCGCGGTACGTCGCGTCGGCGTCGCTGGTGTAGACGGTGCCGGGCCGTCGCACGCGGTCGGCGAGGAAGGCCTGGGTGACGTCGTCGCAGGCGATGATCCCCGCCTTGCCGCCGGCCTCGATGGCCATGTTGCACATGGTGAAGCGCCCGTGCATGGGGAGCGCCTCGATGGCCTCGCCGGTGAACTCCATGGCGCAGTAGAGGCAGCCCGAGACGCCGACCTTGCCGATGGTCGCCAGAATGTAGTCCTTGCCGCCGACCCACGGATTCCTCGGGGTGCCCGTGTAGACGAACCGGACGCTCTGGGGCACGCGGAGCCACGTCTCGCCGAGGGCGAAGATCACACCGACATCGGTCGAGCCCATGCCCGTGGCGAAGGCCCCGACGGCGCCGTTGGTGCACGAGTGGCTGTCGGCGCCGACCATCACCTCGCCGGGGGCCACGTGCCCCTCGTCGGGCACCAGGCAGTGGCACACGCACGCGCGGCCGACCTCGTAGTAGAAGGGCAGGCGGTGCCTGCGGGCGAACTCGCGCATGACCTTCGCCTGACCCGCCGCCTTGATGTCCTTGTTCGGCACGTAGTGGTCGGGCACGAGCACGACCCGCTCGGGATCGAACACCTCGGTCGCGCCCGTGCGCTCGAACTGCTCGATGGCGATGGGCGCCGTCACATCGTTCGCCATCACCACATCCACCGGCACGAAGTAGAACTCCCCCGGCGTAACCACGTCTCTGCCGACGTGTGACGCGATAATCTTCTCGGCAATCGTCATTCCCATGGCGGTCGCTCTCCGTCAGAAGCCGCCCGCCTTATACCACAAAGCGGTCCCACCGGCAACCGCGCTCGCCTCAGCTCATCGCAGCCTGTATCTTGGCGCGCAATTCAAGTGGAAATTCCCGGGGGCGTTTTGTGAGAGACTTCTTGTCCTGATCGGGCTTGCCTTTTCTTCGGTTCGCGCGCGAACTCTGATGCC
>CAZDNN010000652.1:0-3612 GCA_964506385.1 uncultured Planctomycetota bacterium | reverse complement strand
TCCAGGCAGTCTCCGAACACGATCCGGAAGTCATCGCCGGGGGCTAGTCCTGGACTGTCGCGCGTGTCATCAGCAGCTTCTTGCTCACTCAGCCTTCCCATTCGGGCCTCCTGACGACCGGCTTCCTGCTCGGCGCGCCCAGCTTACCACGATCGCTCCGCGTTGGCAAGCGGTAGGCGACCACCGGGGTCCGACGGGCCGAGCTTGGGTCGCTGCGCATGTAAGCGCTCCCGGTGGGGTCCGGTGGCTCGCCGAGCATGGAACACCTTACGTTACCGCTTCCGATAATGGGCTTGCAATCGCTAGATGTGGGTGCTAGAATGCCTGCGTCCCCGTAGATGTGGTGTTCGGCATGGACCGCGGGACGCGCCCGATTCCCCGCCCGGCGCTCCCAACGCCGCACTCACGATGTAATCCCAGGCATACGAGGCATTTATGGGACAGCAGACCTTCGCATTCGGCTCCACCGAGGCGCCGACAGGCAAGAAGGGAGCCGCACTCGCCGCCATGGCCAGCAAGCCCTCCAAACGCACCCGCGAGCCGAAGCCCCGCAAGCGCCTGACCGCCACCGATCTGGCCAAGCGCCAGCGGGAGATCTCCGTCGCCGAGTTCTTCACCAAGAACCGCCATCTCCTGGGCTTCGATAACCCCCGCAAGGCGCTGCTGACGACGATTAAGGAGGCGGTGGACAACGCGCTCGACGCCTGCGAGGAGGCACACATCCTGCCCGAGATCCGGGTCGCCATCGTCGAGGTGCGCAAGGAGGAGCGCTACCGCGTCATCGTCGAGGACAACGGGCCGGGGATCCTGCCCAACCAGATCGGCAAGATCTTCGGCAAGCTGCTCTACGGCTCGAAGTTCCACCGACTCAAGATGTCCAGGGGCCAACAGGGCATCGGCATCTCGGCGGCGGCCATGTACGGCCAGCTCACCACGGGGCAGCCCTGCATCATCATCTCGAAGCACAGCCGCAAGAAGCCCGCCGTCCGCTTCGAGCTGATGATCGACACGAAGAAGAACGAGCCCCGCATCCTCAATGAGGGGGAGTGCGACTGGAACGGCGACCACGGAACCCGCGTGGAGATCGAGCTCGAGGCCCGCTACCAGCGGGGGCGCCAGAGCGTGGACGCCTATATCGAGCAGACCGCCATCACCAACCCCCACGTCCGCATCCTCTACACAACCCCCGACGGCGACACCCGCGAGTTCCCCCGCGCCACCACCGACGTGCCGGCCGAGCCGAAGGAGATCAAGCCCCACCCCCAGGGCATCGAGCTCGGCATGCTGATGCGCATGCTCGAGGAGACCAAAGCGCGGCATCTCAAGAGCTTCCTCACCAGCGAGTTCTCCCGCGTCTCCTCCCGCGTGGCCGACCAGATCATCGCCGAGGCGAAGCTGGCGCCCAACAACCGGCCCTCCCGCATCGCCCGCCAGGAGGCCGAGACACTCTACAAGGCTATCCAGCACGTCAAGATCATGAACCCGCCGACCGACTGCGTGATCCCCATCGGCGAGTCGCTGCTGCTCAAGGGCGTGCGCAAGGAGCTCGAGGCCGACTTCTACACGGCCGTCACCCGCCCGCCGTCGGTCTACCGCGGGAACCCCTTCGTCATCGAAGCGGCGCTCGCCTACGGCGGGCAGATCCGCGAGGACGGGCCGGCGCGGCTCTACCGCTTCGCCAACCGCGTGCCGCTGCTCTATCAGCAGAGCTCCTGCGCCATCTACCAGGCGGTGACGGGCACGAGCTGGCGGAGCTACAAGCTCAGCCAGCCGGGCGGCGCGCTCCCCCAGGGGCCCTGCATCATCGTCGTCCACATGGCCAGCGTGTGGGTGCCCTTCACCTCCGAGAGCAAGGAGGCGATCGCGCACTACCCGGAGATCATCAAGGAGATCAAGCTCGCGCTCCAGGCCTGCGGCCGGAAGATGAGCCACCACATCTCCCGCCGCCGCAAGGAGGCCGAGGCCGAGCGCAAGCGCTCCTACATCGAGCTGTACATCCCCCACATCGGCATCGGCCTGCGCGAGATCCTCGGCTTCGGCGAGCCCGAGGAGCACCAGGTCGTCGAGCAGCTCACCGAGATGCTCCAGAAGAGCCGCAAGTGAGGAAGACTGGATGACTGGATGGATGGAGGAAGAGGGCCGAGCCCAGAGCCCTGGAACGCGAGTGGGCTCCCCGCTCTTTCTCTTCCCAATCATCCACCCATCCACTCATGCATTCATCCATACCCGACACGGAGACTGACCCTCAATGGCGAAGAAGACTCGCTCCAAGGCCAGGCGCAAGCGCGACACGGGCCAGGCCGTCGCGCGGATGGTCGAGGTGGCCGCGGCGATCCACCGCGATATCGAGGCCGGCAGGAAGCCACATATGAGCTTCCCCGTCCGCTCGCTGTCCAACGTCCGCTACGACACGCGGGGCGGGACCTTCAAGATCGGCACGCGGAAGTCGCGGCGCGACTTCTCATACGCCACGGTGAAGACCTTCGCACAGTCCATCCGCATGCTCGCCCTCTCGAAGGCCGTCGTCGAGGACGACGACATCATCAACAAGCGAGAGGCCTACTACCGCTCGAAGTCCTGGGGCAAGGCCGCCTTCAAGGAGCAGCCCGAGTCCGACACCGTGATGGACGACCTCGAGGCCCTCCTCGGCTTCAACCGCGAGCAGATCGGCTTCATCCCCGACGAGCACGGCGGCTCCGTCGCCGGCAGCCTCGTCGTCATAGACCAGGACCCCGCCACCGGCGAGGACGTCGAGATCGACTGCACCCGCTTCGGCACCGGCGCCTACAGCGTGCCGCCGCAGGTCGAGCAGCTCCGCTTCGAGACCACGGCGAAGTTCATCCTCGTCGTCGAGACCGCCGCCATGTTCCAGCGGCTGGTCAAACACGCCTTCTGGGACACGGCGAACTGCGTGCTCATCGCCATGGGCGGGGTCCCCACCAGAGCGTGCCGCCGGTTCATTCGCCGGCTCTCCGACGCCCACAGGATGCCCGTCTATGCCTTCACTGACGGCGACCCCTACGGCTACGCCAACATCTACCGCACCCTCAAGGTCGGCTCCGGCAACGCCGCACACCTCAACCAGTACTTCTGCGTCCCTCGCTGCCGCTACCTCGGCGTGACGCCGCAGGACATCATTGACTACGACCTGCCGACCCAGCCGCTCAAGCCAGTGGACATCAAGCGGGCGAAAGACGCCCTGAAGAACGACCCGTTCTTCAAGCATCACAAGCCGTGGCAGAAGGCGCTCCAGCAGATGATCCGCATGGGCGTTCGCGTCGAGCAGCAGGCCTTCGCCGCCCACTCCCTCAACTTCGTCATCGACGAGTACCTCCCCCGCAAGCTCCGCGCCACCAAGAGCTTCCTGCCTTGAGGAGCGAGCTGTGCGCGTCGGGATCATCGGATCGGGACACGTCGGCCTCGTGGCCGGCGCCTGCCTTGCCGAGATCGGCCACCAAGTGCTGTGCGTCGACCAGGACGCGGCCAAGATCGACGGGCTCCGGCAGGGCGTGCTGCCGATCTACGAGCCCGGCCTCGACGAGCTGGTCCACGGCAACAACTATATGGCTCGCCACGATTCTGAATCAATGGCAGGGCAGAGAGACTCGTCTC
>CAZDNN010000651.1:0-3621 GCA_964506385.1 uncultured Planctomycetota bacterium | reverse complement strand
CTTCACTCGTCCTCGTCGTCGTCCTCGTCGTCGTCGTCGGTTGCGCTGCCCCATAGCCTGAAGCGCCGACGCGGAGCGTCAGCAGCGCCGGGTTGCCGTCTCTGGTCCCCGATCTCCCTTGCCGACGAGAGCAGATCGAAGAGGAGGGAAGGCGGGTGCCCGTGGCGCTTCGCGTTGTGTCTGCGGATGGTCGTGAGTTGAATCGACGACGAGGACGACGACGAGGACGAGGACGATTCGGAACAGCACGGCACGGTCCGCAAGATCCGGGGCCAGACTCGGGACGCAACGACTGCCGCGTGTGGGGTGTCGGGTGGCGCGCGCTCAGCCGGTGAGCGTGCGGTCGAGCAGTGGGATGACCTCGGGCACGCGGTTGGCCACCTCGCGGATCAGGGTGATCAGCTCGGCCTTGCTGGTGTTGGCGAGTCGGGCGAGGGTGATGTCGAGGTCGTGGAACGTCTCGGGCTCGTGGATCCAGGCGAGGCCGAGGGCAATGACGTGCTTGCAGGGGTCCCGCGAGCCGGCCAGCGGGCACTCGCACTGGAATGTCATCTCGCGGCCCTCGAGGTTGAGCCGCGTGGTGTAGATGCCGCGGGTGCCGTGGAACTTGGCCTGGAGACTCGCCCCCACGCGCATTCTGTCGCTCATGTGGGCGCTCTTGGCGTAGCGCCACGCCGCGCGGTAGACCCGCTCGCCGCACATCCGCTCGAGCTGCTCGGCGGTCAGCGGCAGGGCTCGGTGGTACGAGCCCGCGTCGGCTCCCATGGCCAGCCTCCTGTCTGCATCGTCTCTGTAGATACCGTAGCGACAACCGCGCCGCCCGCGCAGGCGCCTGCCCCTCAGGGGATTCCGGCCGGGCCAATGGTGACCCGCCCGCGCGGCGCCTGCGACGAGATGGGTGTCCGAAGTATGGACAGATAGGGCAGCGATGTCAAGTAGGCCAGACCGCGGTGGAACGCGACGTCGGTCGCATAGCCGTGGCGGCCGGGGCTGTAGCGGGCGACGACGCGCGGCTTCAGCGGGTCGCTCACGTCCGTGACGATCAGGTTGTGCTCGCCGTAGTAGACTGCGGCGTAGAGGTAGTCGCCGGCGAGCACCCCGCCGCTCGCGTCCTTGCTCTCCGCGACGATGCGGGGCTTGCGGATGTCGAGGACGAGCAGGCCGCCCTTCGTCCCGATGAAGGCGTAGGGCGGGCGGACAGCGATGCGTGTCGGCCTGGCCGGCAGCGCGAGGCGGCGCGCCACATGCGGCTGCGTCGGGTCGTCGGTCTGCACGGCCACCAGGCCGTCCTGCTCGTCGGCCACGTAGAGCCAGCCAGCCGTTGCGCAGGCGTCGGCGGGCTGACGAACGGGGAACGTGCCGACGACGCGCGGCTCCCGCCCAGCGGTGTCCACCACGGCCCCGCGGCCCGTGCCCAGGATGTAGGCCAGGTGGGCGCGAGTGCAGACCACCCGGGCGCCGGGGATGCCCCCGACTGAGCCCCATTCCAGGGGGCCCCCTCGCCGCCCTGTCTCGACGATGCGGAGTCCCGCGCCGTTCGCCGCATAGGCTACCATGGCCTGGCCATCGACGTCCCAGCCCGGCCCGACCATGAAGCTCCCGAGCCGCCGTGGGGCGCCGCGCCTGGCGTTGTCGAAGATGGCGAGGCCGCCGGGGTCGCCGGCCAGGAAGATGCGATCGTCGGTGACGGCTGTGCGGACCCATCGGCCGGCCTCGTGCAGGGCGCCGACGATGCGCGGCTTCGACGGGTCCAGCACATCCACGATCAGGAAGCCGAACAGAGGATCGACCACGCAGACGTGACTGCCGCGGACGGCGGCGACCCGCCACTCCGACCGCTCCTCCATCCAGCGGGCATCGCCCTGGGTCAGCTTCCCCAGCAGCGACGGCTTCTTGAGGTCATCGAGGGCATAGATGAAGAGGCCGCCGTCCTGGCGCCAGGGGTTGCGGCGGGCGACGTAGAGCCGCCCCCCGTCGAGCTTCACCGAGCCCGCCAGCTCGGGGCGGATGCTGACCACCTTGGGCGCCGCAGGCTCGGAGGCATCCACGAAGGCCACCCCGCCCCGCGATGCACGCAAGAGCACGACCGGCTTCCCGCCGACCTGCCCCGCCTCGACCACAGGCCCGCCGACCCAGCACGCCACGGGCTCCGGCTCCTCCGCGCCCTGCGTGCGGAGCACGTAGACGACGGGCACGAGCGCCAGCGGCGCGTCGGGGCCGATGCCCTCCTTGAGGTCGAGGGCCACCACCTTCCAGGGGCCGTCCTGCTTCCTGAGCGTCGCCACAGCATCGGGCTTGAGCCTGGCGGTCACAAGCACGAGGTCGCCGAGGAAGCGGGGCGCCTCGATCCGCTCGGCGGCCTCGAAGGCCCGCAACGGCCCGGGCGTCGGGCGCTCGGGCGCCGAGATATCGACGCTGCCCAGCGCGTTCCGCCCCTTGACAAAGTAGAGGGTCCCGCCCTGCGCCGCGAGCAGGCTGGCGCCGCAGCGCAGGGGCGGCAGGGCCTTGGGGGTGGCGGGGTCGGAGACGTCCCAGGCGTGGAGCACTCCGCCGACGGCCGCATAGACGACGTCGCCGGCCAGGACCATCGACGTGGTCCAGGCCCCCGCCCTGTTCGGCTCGGCCGCCACCACCCTCGGCTGGCTCGGATCCGACACGTCCGCGACCAGGAGCCCCGTGAGGTTGCTGTCGGTCATGAAGAAGAGGTAGTCGCCGCGCCACGCGGCGTCGAGCGCCTTCCCGTTCGGCAGGCGCAGGCGATGGACCAGCTCGACCGGGCCGTCGCGGCCGCCGTGGAACTTCATCCGGCCCCGCCGAGCATCGAGCAGCACCGTGCCGTAGGGCACCGGCCGCTCCGCCCAGTCCTCGCCCTCCAACTCCCCCCGGACGAGCTTGAGTGGCTGCGGGAAGCCGCGCTCGTCGGCATACCGTACGAGGGTCACGTCCACGCCCTCATCGCGGATCGTGAGCCTGCGGGGCTCCCCGGGGGCAAACTCAAATGCGGAGGGAACCCGGGGGTGGCGTCTGGCCTCCACTGCGGCGGCATGCAGCGGCAGTGCGCAGCAGGCTGACAGCAGGACGAGCGAGCGAAAGGTCACGGGATGAGCACCCCTGGCTGGGGCGCAATCGGCAATCGGCAATCGGGAATGCGCCTATTTCCCCACCAGCTCGCGGGCGGCCGCGACGATCGTGTCGGCGTTGGGCAGGAAGGCCTGCTCGAGGACGTAGCTCTGCGGGGAGATGCCGTCGAGTGCCCCGATGCGGCCGACGGGGGCGTCGAGGTAGTCGAAGGCCCGCTCCTGGATCTGCGCGGCCACCTCGCCGGTGTACGAGCCGGTGCGCGTGGCCTGCGAGGCGACGATCGCACGCCCCGTCTTGCGCACTGACCGCAGGACCGTGTCGATGTCGAACGGGATGAGGGTCCTGGGGTCGATGACCTCGGCCTCGATGCCGTGCTCGGCGGCCAGGGTCTCGGCGGCCTGGAGGGTCAGGCGGGCCACCTGACCCCACGACACGAGCGTGATGTCGGCCCCCTCGCGGCGCACGGCGGTCTGGCCGAAGGGGATCGTGTAGTCCTCGGCTGGCACCTCGCCGGTGTCGTTGTAGAGGGCCTGGCTCTCG
>CAZDNN010000650.1:0-3630 GCA_964506385.1 uncultured Planctomycetota bacterium | reverse complement strand
TGGGTTGTAACGCCAGCCGCTCCCGCCTCCCGCACGCCGCCCACCACACGACCACCATGCCAACGGCAAGAACCGTGCCGAACAGTATTGATGGTGTCCCCCGACCCCATGTTTGTAAGTAAAAACAGGACAGGGAGTTAGGTCATAACTCCCTGTCCTGCCGCCTGCTGCGTCTTGTGGTGCCGGAGGAGGGAATCGAACCCTCATGGGGTTGCCCCCACCGGATTTTGAATCCGGCGCGTCTGCCGTTCCGCCACTCCGGCGTGCCGGGGGAGTATAGCAGGAAGTCGGGCGGTTCTCAAGGACGCGGGGCGACGGCTTTGCCGACGGGATGGGTGGCCCTTGGCAAGGCGGCAGGGTAGTTGAAGTCGGGGTCGTTGGCGTCGTCGTGGCAGCGGCGGCAGATGGGCAGGATGTGGCACTCGGGGCAGGTGCCGCCGAGCTTGACGATGGCGCCGGGCTTCTTGGGGTCGGCGGCGTGCGCCTTGCCGGGGCCGTGGCAGGCCTCGCAGCCGACGCCGGCCAGGGGATGGCGGAGCGGGTCGGCCGGTGTGCTTTTGGGGAAGCCGCCGGGGCGGGCGTAGCCGGTGACGTGGCAGCGGATGCACTCGGGCTTGCGCAGGCCGACGGTGCCGCGCTTGTGGCGGGGCACGTCCCAGCGGTCGGGGGCTGGCTTGCTCAGGGGGTCGAGGGCTCGGGCGTGGAAGCCGTCCTGGAGGGCGTTGTGCTCGGTGGGATGGCACGGGGCGCAGGCGGCGGTGCCGACGTAGGGGGTGTCGGGGTCGAAGAGCTGGGCGTCGCCGCCGGCGCACAGGCGGCGCAGGCGCTTCTCGCGCTCGGCGCGGGGGAGCTTGGCGAGCTCGCGGGCGCGGTTGTGGAGGGTCCGCTGGCGGCAGGCGTCGAAGTCGAAGCGGGGCGAGTGCCTGGCGTCGTGGCACGGGGCGCAGGTGGCGGCGGTGATGGGCCTGGCGGCGCCCTTGGCGAATGCCTCGCAGCCGTTCTTGCCGTGGCAGCTCTCGCACTGGACGTTCCGGAGCTCGGGTGTGCGTTTCGCGGAGACGAAGCCGCCGGCCTGGCCGTGGCCGACGACGTGGCAGGGGAAGCACTTGGGGTCGTCCTGGCGGCCGATGCGGACGAGGCTTTCCCAGGCGCAGGCGTGGCGGGTGAGGGTCCAGTCGGCGTGCTGGTGCTCGTGGCAGATGCGGCAGGCCCCGTCGCCGGCGTAGGTGTCGGGCCTGAGCATGGGCCGCGTCCTGAGGCCGAGGATGGCGCGGATCTCCATGTGGAGGAGTGGGGCGGTCTGGTCGGTGTAGCCGCGGTGGCGGAAGCGGATGCGGCCCTGGGGGTCGATGAGGAAGGTGTCGGGGGTTGCGCCGCGGTAGCGGAAGGCGCTGCGGATCGCCCAGTCGCCGTCGGGGGCGACGGGGAAGCGATAGCGGCGCCGGGCGACGAAGGCCTTGAGCTTGTCGCCAGAGGCGTCGGTGCAGACGGCGAGGACTTCGACCCACGGCGGCTTCTTGCGCCGGGTGCGGCCGTATGCGGCGAGCATGCTGTTGAGGAAGGTGAGCTCCTGCTTGCAGCGGGGGCAGTGCTCGGCGATGAGGACGAAGACGACGAGGTGGCCGCGGTAGTCGGCGAGGGTGTGCGCCTTGCCCGCCACGTCGGTGAACGAGACGGCTGGGGCTGGGGGGTGGTGGCCGGCGAGCGGCTCGACGTCGGCCGTCGGCTCGATGCCGAGCTGCTTGAGGACGCGGCGCAGGATATAGTCCTGCGGCTCGGCCGACTGCGCGGCGGCGGACGCGAAGACGGGGCGGCCCTCGGGGCGGCTGGCGCGCTCGCCGAAGGCGTAGAAGGCGGGGAGCGCGTCGAGCTTGTAGCGGCCGTAGGACCTGGCGTAGCGCTCGACGATGGCGCCCGTCGGGTCGAGGACGCAGGGGAAGGTGGCGCCGGCGGCGGACAGGTGCTTGCGGGCGAGCGCCGCGAGCTCCGCGGCGGAGGCGGGCCGGCGCGGCAGGCGATCGACCGCCAGCGGCCTGTAGCCGGGCGGGACGGCGACCGCGACGACCTCGATGTTGTGCGGATGCCGCTCGGCGTGGAGGCGCTGGGCCACGGCCGTCAGGCGATCCGTGCCGGCCGCCGTGACGTCCGCGAGGTAGACGATGACGCGGTGCCGGGCGTTGCGCTCGGCGAAGTCATAGCGCCAGCCGTCGAGGGTCTCGCCGGCGAAAGCCAGCGGGTTGCCCGGGAGCGGCCCGGCGCCGGCGGCGGCGCGCGGAGCGCCCAGCAGAAGCAGGGCACCGAGCAGGAGAAGGAGGATTGGCGGGCGCTGCATCATGGACGTTGCGTCTGGTGGCGCGCGGCGCGGTCAACTGTAGATGACGGCGACGACTTTCTGGAGACGGCGGACCTGAGGGCGCTGGAGGACGATGTCGGGCGCGACAGCGCGGTTGGTGGAGATAAGGCGGACGGCGCCGGCGGACTCGAAGTGGATGAGCTTGAAGTAGCTCTTGCCCTCGGTGGTCTGGCAGATGGCGGCCTCGCCGTCGCGGGGGCTGCGCTCGGGGTCCACGATGATGGTGGCGCCGGGCGGGCACAGGGGCCGCATGCTGTCGCCGGAAATGCGGAGCGCGTAGGCGTGGTCGCCGATGCCGGCCCAGCGCGGAATCGGGTCCTCGCCGGGCAGGCTCGCGCCCTCGGGGAGGCCGCTGTCGGTGAAGGCGATCTCGGTCTCCCCCGCAGCCACGTGGCCGATGACGGGGATGGGCGCACGCAGGCCAGCGGGTGCGGCTCCGCCCTCGGCCTCGAGCTGGGCTGGCGCCCTGCGGACCGCTGTGGCCAGGGCGTCGAGGACGGCGGCGAGGCGCTCGGGAGAGAGGTCGTCGAGCTTGGCGAGCACGGCCTCCTGCACGTCGGCGTTATCGGACGTCGCGGCGGCGTAGAGCTCTGACAGCGTCTCGTCGCTGGCGATCAGGTCCGCCACGGCCTCCGGCAGCGGCTCCTCGCCCGACGCCAACGAGACGACGAGCGCGGCGAGAACCTGGCCAGTGGCCGAGCGCAGGCTGTCCAGCGACCCGACGAGTTGCTCGATCTTGGCACGCGCCTCGGGCTTCGCGCGCTCGCGGACCGCGAGGTCGATCAGGCGGCGGCGCTCGCCAGGGCTCAGATCGAGGGCGTCGGCGATCTGCTCGCAGCGCCCGCGGGGCGGCGGCTTCGAGTGGCCGTGGACGAGTTGGCCGATGTAGCTCTTCGTCACGCCGATCTCGCGAGCCAGCTCGGCGTACAGCACACGGCGGGAGCGACACAGGTTGTCCAGATAGTCGCGGAACAGCTCCATCGGATGACCTCCTCCAGGGCTGTGGGGCGGGGCAGTGCGCCACCTTTATCAGTGAATGGTATCACTTGCCCACGGGATGTCAAGGGTATCTTCACTTTTTCCACAAGAAATTGCGGCACCCGCGTCGCGTGCCCCAGTGGATGGTCGATCAGCGGTCGGCATTGCGGAGTTCTAGAACTCCGACCTTCCCTCCCGAGTCTGGCCCCGGATCTTGGGGACCGTGGCCCGCCCTTGTGCATCGTCCTCGTCCGCGTCGTCGTCCTCGCTCCCGGCCAGGAGGCCCCCATCGACGAGAG
>CAZDNN010000649.1:0-3635 GCA_964506385.1 uncultured Planctomycetota bacterium | reverse complement strand
CATAAGGTGTGCCCAGTCCGAGTTTTCCTCGGCCCGACATGCGCGCACGTTGCGCTGGGAGACTCCACCGCCGCAGATAGTAGCACCCGCACGGGCGCGCAGCAAGAGGCGTTGACCTCGCACGCTCCGCGCGATACAACAGTAGCCGGCGCGAGAGCGCCGCACGGGGCAGACGTGGTGGCAGTCAAGGATGGGGGGCCGCAAGTGGCCGGTGGCAGGGCTCGGGAGCTGGGCTTCGTCGCGCCCCGCCTGCCGGCGGGCGCGCACGATGCGATCACCGACGTGGGCGACGTCCGTGTCGGCCACACTACCCTCATCGAGGGCGACGGGCCGCGACGGCCATCGCGTCGAGGCCCTGCCCGTCGCCGACCTGGCGGCCCGCATCGCACGCCTCGACGCGGGAGGCGAAGCGTGAGACCGCCCCTCCTGGCGCTGGCCATCCCACTCCTCCTTTCTGGATGTGCTGCCGTGCCATCCACACAGGACGCACCCGCCGTCCCGATCATCCGGACCATCGAGACGCTGACGCCGAAGCTGATGGCCGAGCTGCACGTCCCTGGGGTGTCCATTGCGGGGATCAGCCGCTGCCGGGTCGCCTGGCACCGCGAGTTCGGCGTCCGCATGGCGGAGAAGCCGGGGCGGGTGCGGCCGGACACGGTGTTCGAGGCGTGCTCGATGAGCAAGACGCCCTTCGCCTACGCCGTGCTCAAGCTCGTCGAGGAAGGAACCCTCGACCTCGACAAGCCGCTCGTCGATTACCTCGGCAAGCCCTACATCCCAGACGAGCCGCTCCACATGAAGATCACGGCGCGGATGGTGCTCACCCACACGAGCGGCCTGCCGAACTGGCGGAAGGGCGGCTGGGAGAAGAACGGCCCACTCCCCGTCCTCTTCGAGCCGGGCACGAAGTTCTGCTACTCCGGCGAAGGCTTCCTCTTCCTCCAGCGCGTCGTCGAGCGCCTTACGGGCGAGCCGCTCGAGCGGCTCATGCGCGCGAGGCTGCTCGGCCCGCTCGGCATGAAGACGAGCAGCTACGTCTGGCAGAAGCGGTTCGAGGGGCTGGCCGCGCGGGGCCACGACGCCGAGGGGAAGCCGACGGAGAAGCGACCACACTTCAAGGCAGCGAACGCGGCGTACTCGCTGTACACGACGCCGACGGAGTACGCGCGGTTCCTGGTCGAGATCATGCGGAAGGATCGGTCGGCGGCGCACTCGCTGAGCCGGGCCTCGATCGACGCGATGCTGACGCCCGCCGTCAGGGCAACGGGGCGCAAGCCGGTCCAGCGCCGCGGCGCGCCGACCCGCGGCCCGGTCCGCTGGGGCCTGGGCTGGCCGATGGTCGAGACGGCGAGCGGGAACCGCTATCATCACGGCGGCTCGAACGGGCAGCGCTTCCGCTGCTTCTGCGAGTTCGATCCCCGGCGAGGCACGGGGATCGTCATCATGACCAACGCCGCGAGCGGCGAGGCGCTCTGGCGCAGACTCATCGCGGCCGTCAGCGAGCCATGAGCAGCGAGGAGCCCGTTGGGAGGCACCCGGGCGCGTCCGGCCGAGCCGGGCAGCCAGATGGGGCAGGCACTGCAAGGAGCAGAATCCCATGTCGGAGAGTGTGCCCATTGCCCACGCTATCCGCGGCGGCGTGATCGACAACATCCATCGCGGCTCGATGGTTATCGTCGCCCTCGACGGCAGTGTCGTCGCGTCCGTCGGCGACCCCATGAAGGTCGCGTACATTCGCTCGTCTGGCAAGCCGTTGCAGGCCTTGACGCTCATCGAGCTGGGCGGAGCCGAGCGGTATGGTCTCACGCCCGCCGAGATCGCGATCATCTGCGCGTCCCACTGCGGCGGCGAGCTCCAGGTGGCCACGGTCCGCAGCGTCCTGGCGAAGGCCGGAGTGCCCGAGGACGCGCTCCAGTCGGGGTCGGGCATCCGCGACAACTGCTCGGGCAAGCACGCCGGGATGCTCGCCCTGGCGAAGATGCTGGGACACCCCCTGACGAACTACCGGGCGACGGACCATCCCATCCAGGAGGCGATCCTGAAGACTGTGTCGGAGATGTGCGGGCTGCCCGTGCCTGAGATCCGCGTCGGCGTGGACGGGTGCGGCGCCCCCATCTTCGCCATGCCGCTCAGGCACATGGCCATCGGCTACGCGCGCCTGGCGAACCCTGACGGGCTCCCGCCCGCTCGCGCGGCGGCCTGCCGCGCCATCGCCGCCGCCATGCAGGCGCACCCCGAGATGGTAGGCGGCCTGGCCTGGGAGGACATCACGGGCGACCGGATCGTCGCGAAGGCCGGCGCCTCAGGCTGCTACTGCATCGGCTTCATCGGCCGCGAGGCGGGCTTCGCCATGAAGATCGACGACGGGAGCGCGGCCGCCACCCTCCCCGCGCTCTTCGAGTTCCTCGAGCGCTGCGGCTACGTCACCGCCGACGAGCACCAGCGCTTCCTCGAGCAGCGCCCCCTCACCATCAGGAACCGCGCGGGCGAGCCCTGCGGCACACTCGAGCTGCTGTTCTGACCCCAGACGATCCGCCGCCGCGCCGCTCACCGCGCCAGAGCGGCCGCCATCCACCTCTCGCAGAGCGCCGGCCACGTCGTCAGGCCCTTGTCCACGGGCCGCATGCCGCAGCCGTGGCTGCCGTCGCGGAAGACGTGGAGCTCGGAGCGGACCTTCGCGGCGCGCAGCGCCCCGAAGTAGGCGAGCGCGCCAGGGGTGAAGCGGTCGTTGGTGGCTATGGCGATGAAGGCCGGCGGCGTGTCCTTCGCCACGGGCAGCGTCTTGGCGTCGAGGCCGCCGTCCTTGCCAGCCAGGTAGGCGGGGTAGATGAGCACGGCGAAGTCGGGGCGGGGGCTCTCGGTGTCGGCCTCGTCAACGGGCTCATAGGCGCGCTGGGCGAAGTTGGTGCAGGTCCGCGCCGCGAGATGGCCGCCGGCGGAGAAGCCGAGGATGCCGATGCGCCGTGGGTCGAGGCCGGAGCCCTTCGCCCGCCTGCGCACGAGGCTCACCGCACGCTGGGCGTCGGCGAAGGCCGCGTCGCGCTGGCGCGGCACCCGGTACTTCAGCAGAAAGCCGGTTACGCCAATGGTGTTGAGCCACTGGCAAATCTCGATGCCCTCGAGATCCCACGCCAGGATGCCGTAGCCGCCGCCAGGGCACACGATGACGGACGCCCCGTTCGGCTTCTCGGCCGGGAACACGGTGAGTGTTGGCTTCGAGACGTGCTGGAGCCTGGTGATCTTCCACTTGCCCCGCCACTCGCTCTCGACGCCCTTCTCATCCTCTTTTGCCGTCTGGAGCCGCTCGGGCGGCCACAGCTCGATGGTCTCGCGTTCCTTGCCCTCCGCGCCTCGCGCCGCGGCGCCGACGCACAGGATCATCGCGACGAGTGCCCACATCAGTTCGCTCATCAGCCTCTCCTTCCTGTGACGGGATGGCCGCCGATCATGCGTCGGCCGGCCGCTGCTGTCAACCGCGTGACGGGCGGCCTCCGTGCCAGGCCGGCGAGCCGGCAATGCTGACGCTGTCCGCCCGAGCAAACGTGGAGATGGCACGCCGTATCGCGCTCCTGTGTGCGCGGAGTCTGGCCCCGGATCTTGGGGACCGCGGCCCGGTGTTCTGAATCGTCCTCGCC
>CAZDNN010000648.1:0-3638 GCA_964506385.1 uncultured Planctomycetota bacterium | reverse complement strand
GTCGAGCCCGGCAAGCAGGAGATCGCGCTGACCTGGACCGACCAGCAGCCCGCATGGGGACAGCGCAGCTACTACTACGTTCGTGTCGAGCAGACGAAGCCGAAGGACGGCTTCGGCGCCCTCGCCTGGGCGAGCCCCATGTGGATCCAGCACCAGCCGTAGGTAACCACGACGCCCATCCACTACCTGGTCGTCTGGACGAGCGGATGCCGACGGCTGAAGCCGAGGGCCGAATCGTGCCGTTCCTTCGGGACTGGATTCCAGGGTATGCGTGTCCGGCGGCTGATTGTCATCAACTAATGATGTAGATAGCCCCACATAACGAAGGAACTCCTCTGAGCCGTCGGAGAGCCGGTCGAACTCGCCGCTAACCTGCTCGCGGAACTCGCCGAAGTCGTCGCACCACGGATGGGCGTGCACCACGCGCTGACGCGTCCACCGCCACCCCTGGCTTGGCTGGCGGTAGAAGGTCGCCTCGTCCCGGAAGAGCAGGACGTAACGCTCAGGGTCCTCACGGACCCGCTTCAACGCTTGGTCCAGAGCCCCTTTTTTCGCCCGTAGTCGGGGCCGGTGAAGTATCCGGAGGAGTACCGCGAGGGGGGGGAACGACGAGCGCCGGCGGGCATGAGAGGGAATGTCGAAGGCCCAATGGTGACTGCCGAACTCCGAATGAGGAAGACACCCGCGATGCCGACGGGACGCAGGCCTGCGGCGGCGCGCAGTACGGCCCGCCGAACGGCGGGCGGCCGGACCGTGGCCCAGGACGACCACCGGGAGCCCTGGGATCCGGGCCGGAAAGGGCAGGAGCCCCGTCAGGGGCGAACCACCCTGCGCCGGGGGCCCGTCTGGTGCGAGACGCTGCCCCGGAAGGCGTCCGCGCGCAACCGCCTTGCCTCGCCTGGGGGCTTGCGCTAAGCTCGCGGCGAAGGAGACCTGACGATGAGCAGACGTTGCCACGCAGCCGCGTTAGCGCTCCTGGCCGCCGCCGTCGCGCAGGCCGCGGGCCGGCAGGAACTGAGCCTCAGCGGGCGGTGGGAGGTGCAGAAGGTCGCGGAGCTGGGCGAGCCGCCGAAGGGGGGCGAATGGAAGCCTTGCACGGTGCCGGGGTACCTCCACGGCAGCGACTACGAGCGGGCGTGGTTCCGCCGCACGTTCACCGTCCCGAAGGCGATGCGGGGGCAGCGGCTGAAGATCCGCTTCGGCGGCGTCAAGTACAACAGCCGCGTGTTCGTCAACGGCAAGGGGGTGGGCGGGTGCTTTGGTGGCTATCGGCCCTTCGAGGTCGATGTCACCGACGCCGTGAATCTCGAGAGGCCAAACGAACTGCTCGTGGGCGTCCACGACTGGACGGGGGTCTTCACCCCCGGCAAGGTCAATCTCGGGGAGCGGGAGAACTGGGATCGCCTCCGCAGCCGCCCTCGGGACAAGATCCTGGCGCCCATCGGCGGGCTCTACGGCCTCTACGGCATCTGGGACGATGTGACCCTGGCCGCCCATCCCGCTGTCTACGTCAAGGACTTGTTCATCAGGCCCTCGGTCCGTCGCAAGGAGCTGACCGTCGAGTACAGCCTGGCGAACGAATCGCCTGCGGATGCGCAGGTGGACATCACGGCTGCGGCCGGGGAGGGGCGGAGGTCATTTTCGGATTTGCGCAAATCCGAAAATGGGGCCCGCCCGCGGGACGCCGACGCCCGTGTCGTCCTCCAGCTTCCCGCCGCCCGCGTTCGCGTGCCGGCGGGTGGGGCGGCCACGGTCTCGATCGAGGCTGCGTGGCCGAAGCCACATCTGTGGTCGCACGTGGATCCCTACCTCTATCACCTGCGGACCGAGCTGTCGAGCGGCGACGCGCTGAGCACTCGCTTCGGCTTCCGCGAGTTCTGGGTCGAGGGGCACCGCTTCGTGCTCAACGGGGTGCCGATCAACCTGCTGGCCACGTCGTGGTGGCCGCCCCACGCGCCGATGTCGAAGGAGCAGGTCGTCGAGCGGTGGCGGGCCATCAAGAAGGCCGGCTGCATCGCCTTCCGCACCCACACCCAGCCCTGGCGGCCTGTGCACTACGACGTGGCCGACGAGCTCGGTCTCCTGATGATCGTCGAGGGCGCCGTGTGGAACGACGACACGGTCTACCGCGTCGAGGATCCCGTCTTCTGGGACAACTATGCGAAGCACCTGCGGGCGATGGTCGATCGCGACAAGAACCGCCCGTCGGTCGTCATGTGGAGCCTCGAGAACGAGATGACCGGCTCGCGAATGAACGACGAGACGCCCTACGCCAAGAGCCAGCTTGTCCGCATGGGCAAGCTCGTCAAGCACTGGGACCCCACGCGGCCGATCTTCTACGAGAGCGACGGCGATCCCGGCGGCGTGGCCGACGCCATCGGCATCCACTACCCCCACGAGTATCCCAGCTACACCTGCTGGCCCAACGAGGCATATTGGCTCGACAAGCCCTGGCATGGGCACGGCGGCGGCGGCTTCTTCTTCAACGGCGAGCCCCACTTCCTGTGGAAGAGAGACAAGCCGCTCTACATCGGCGAGTTCCTCTGGCTGCCCTCGAGCAACCCGTCGTGGCACACGGTCTTCTTCGGCGACGACGCCTACACCGACTACCGCCGCTATCGCAACCTGGGCAAGGCCGAGAGCTGGCGGATGCAGATCCTCGGCTACCGCCACTTCGAGGTCGGCGGCATCTCGCCCTGGACCGTCATCGAGGGCGGCCCCCTCGACGAGACGAACCCCCTCTACCGCGCCCATCAGTACGCCTATCAGCCCATCGCCGCCTACTGCCTCGACTACGACCGCCGCTTCTACGCCGGCGAGGAGGTCCGCCGCCGTCTCGAGGTCTTCAACGACACCCTCCAGCCGGCTGCGCTCCAGCTCAAGTGGACGCTGTCGGCCGGCGACAAGCTCATCGGCGGGGGAGGGGAGCGGCTGCATCTGACGCCGGCCGAGCACAAGCTCGTGAAGGTCTTCCCGCGCATGCCGAAGGTCGCGGAGCGCACGCAGATCGATTGGCGCGTCACGGTCGAACGCGACGGGGCGATCGTCTTCGACGAGACCCACCGCTATGCCGTCTTCCCGCGCATCCGCGCGCTTGCCCTGTCGGCGCGGGTCGGGCTCTACGACCCGAAGGGGGCGACGCGGGGGCTTCTCGAGGCGAAGGGCCTGCGCGCCGAGCGCGTGGCGTCGCTCGACCGCCCGCCGAGGGGCCTCGACGTGCTGGTCATCGGCGCCGACGCCTTCGACGCCGGCGAGAAGCAGGCGCCGATCATCGGCCGGGTCGCGCCGGAGCGCGCCGCGCTCGCGGCCTTCGTCCAGCGCGGCGGCCGCGTGCTCGTGCTCGAGCAGCGGGCCTATCCCGAGGGCCTCTTCCGCATCGGCCTGACGGGACAGAAGTCCACCATGACCTTCCCGCTGCGGCCGAGCCATCCCGCGCTGAAGGGCGTCGAGCGCGACGACCTGAAGTTCTGGCGCGGCGACCACATGGTCTCCGAGCACGAGCCGGCTCGGCCGGCCTCAGGCGCGTCGATTCCCATCGTCGTCTCAGGCTCGGCGTCGGGCATCGACAACGCGCCGCTGCTCGAGCGGCCGGCGGGGAGGGGCTGCATCGTCCACTGCCAGCTCAAGCTCGTCGAGAA
>CAZDNN010000647.1:0-3668 GCA_964506385.1 uncultured Planctomycetota bacterium | reverse complement strand
CTTCCCCGTGGACGACCGCCACTTCCTCGTCTCCTACGACGGGACGCTGTTGCTGCGCGACTACGAGCGGACCGAGCAGTGCATCGTGCTCGGCGCCCGCGGCACGGGCTTCTACAACCCGCGGCCCCTCCGCCCTCGGCCGACCCCGCCAGTGCGCCAGACGACGCTGCCTGAGGAGCCGGCGGGCGACTGGGCCACGATGTACGTGCAGGACGTCTACAACGGCCTCGAGCCGCACGTGAAGCGGGGCGAGCATTGAGCAACTGCCTTGATCTGCCGACAGCGCAGGCGTATCATCTATGGCAGGGAAGACTCTGGAGGTTGGCAGATCATGTCGGCTCAAGACTACACGCGGATACTGCGCGAGACGAACGACCTGAGCCTCGATGAGCAACTGAGGCTGATCAGGGACATATCGGACCGTCTGCGCAGGCATCGCGAACCTGGCAAGAAGCCGCTTCGCTGGGAGGACCTAGCCGGCTCAGCTCCCTATCCTTTGTGCGGAGAGGACGCGCAGGAATGGGTAAGCCGGACGCGACAGGAAGCTGATGACCGGCGGAGGGTTCGATGACCCTCGATGAGGCCCTCCGTGACGTTGACGCTATCCTCATCGACACAGCACCCGCCATCTACCACTTGGAACACCACCCGACCTATTCGCCCGTCATGCTGGCCTTCTTCCGGTTGCGCGCCGAACGGGGCCTGCGCGTGGTCACGTCGCCTGTCACCTTAGGTGAGTGCCTTGTGCACCCCTTCCGTCTGGACCGAAGTGACCTGCTCGAGAGCTATAGCGAGTTGCTCCTCTCAGGGGAGGAGACCGAGTTCCACGAGATCGACAGCGAACTCGCGATCAGAGCGGCCCAGATCCGAGCAGAACATGGCCTGCGTCTCCTGGACGCCTTCCAGGTCGCCCTCGCCCGCCGCGCGGGGTGCGAGGCCATCCTGACCAACGACAACGCCGTCCGGCGCGCGGGGCAGCCGCGCGCCATCCTCCTCGACGACTTCGTAGGAGACGAGGAATCATGAACCGACGCGAGATGCTGAGGACGTCCGCCGCCGCCGCAGTCGGGGCCGCCGCCTTCCCTCTCGGATGGGTCGGCGCCGCCGAGGGCAAGAAGCCGCAGAAGGTGCTCTACTTCACCCGCAACGTCGGCTTCTACCACTCCGTCGTCGTCCGCAAGGGAGGCCAGCTAAGCCACTCCGAGAAGATCCTGACCGAGCTCGGCAAGAAGCACGGCTTCGAGGTCGTCTGCTCGAAGGACGGCACGATCTTCGACGGCGACATCGACCAGTACGACGTCATCGCCTTCTACTGCAACGGCAATCTCACCAAGCCCAACAAGCAGAAAGAGCCGCCCATGACCCCCGCGGGCGCGGCGCGCCTGATGGAGGCCATCGCGGGCGGGAAGGGCGTCGTCGGCTTCCACTCGACCTGCAACTGCTGGGGCACCGCCGGCCCGAAGAAAGAGGGCGTGGACCCCTTCATCCACATGCTCGGCGGCGGCTTCGTCTCCCACGGCCCCCAGCAAGCCGCGACGATGAAGATCGTCTCCCCCAAGTTCCCCGGAATGGACGGCCTCGGCGAGAGCTTCAAGCTCCACGAGGAATGGTACGCGATGAAGGAGTTCCCCCGCGACCTCCACGTCATCCTGGTGCAGGAGACGGCGGGGATGAAGGGCGGGTGCTACCAGCGGCCGCCGTTCCCAAGCACGTGGGCGCGGATGCAGGGCAAGGGCCGCGTGTTCTACACCGCACTCGGCCACCGCGAGGACATCTGGACCAACCCCCTCGTCCAGCAGATCGTCCTCGGCGGCCTCGCCTGGGCGCTGGGCAACGTCGAGGCCGACGTCGCGCCCAACGTTGAGAAGGTCACCCCCGAGGCCTGGAAGCTCAAGGCCTGAGGCCGATGCGCCGAGCCATCCTGCTGCCGGTCGGCCTCGCCATTGCTGCCGTCGTCTCAGCAGCCACCTACCACGTCGCACCCGACGGCGGCGACGCGAGCCCGGGCACTGCCGAGCGCCCCTTCCGCACGATCCAGAGGGCCGCGGACCTCCTGAAGCCCGGCGACCTGTGCCTCGTGCGCGGCGGCACGTACCGCCAGACGCTGACCCTCAGGGCATCGGGGCAAGAGGGCAAGCCGATCCACATCATGGCCTTCCCCGGTGAGATCGTCACCCTCGACGGCACGGACCCGATCCCCGGCCCGTGGTCGGTCCACAGGGGCGCCATCTACAGGACGACGGTCGAGGGTCCCGTCCGCCAGCTCTTCGTCGATGGCGAGCTGATGACCGAGGCGCGGTGGCCGAACATGCCCTTCGCGAAGCGCTGGGACCGCTCCGTCTGGCGCGCCTCGGCGAAAGGAACGCAGTACGGCGTGATGGCCGATCCCGAGCTGGCGAAGACCGGCATCGACTGGACGGGGGCCGTCGCGACCCTCAACATCGGCTCCTGGCAGACCTTCCGCCGCGTCGTCCGCCGCCACGGCAGGGGCAGCGACCGCTTCACCTACGACCGCGACGAGAATCACCGCCTCGCGAAAGGGAAGCCTCACCGCCCCGGCTTCGACCGCTACTTCCTCGCCGGCAAGCTCGACGCGCTCGACAGCCCAGGCGAGTGGTTCCAGGACGGCGACACGCTCTACCTGTGGGCTCCCGACGGCAAGAGCCCGGCCGAGCACAGGGTGGAGAGGAAGATGCGACCCTACGCCATCGTCGCGAAGGGCATCCGCCACGTCGAGCTGTCGGGCTTCCACTTCTTCGCCACGGCCTTCAAGCTCGAGGAGGTCGCCCACTGCCGTATCGACGGCGTGCATCTGACGTTCCCCCACGGCGTCTACGACCCCTTCGGCCCGCCTGTCGGCCGCACGCCGCTGCCCGTCGAGCCGCGGCTTTGGCCGAGCCGCCAGTGGTTCAAGGCGACGAGCATCGTCACCCCCACCTACCTCGGCGGCGAGGACAACGTGCTCGCGAACTCGAGCATCCGCTTCGCCAACGGCACTTCGATCGTCGTGGTCGGGAAGCGGAATCTGATCGACAACTGCCTTATTCACGACATCGACTGGTACGGCCTCGACACCGGCCTCGCCGTCGATCTGCTCGGGACCGTCGACTCGGCCATCCGCCACTGCACCATCTTCAACATGGGCTCGTCGGAGGGGATCCGCACCACCAACGGCGGCAGGACCGAGGTCGCCTGGAACTACATCCACCACGGTGGCCTGTGCCAGAGCGACGGCGCGCTCGTGCAGTCAGGCACGCCCAACATCTCCGGCACTGAGGTCCACCACAACTGGGTGCACGACCACAACGCCTTCAACTGGGGCGGCATCGGCATCCGCGGCGACGACAAGACCCGCGGCCTCATCATCCACCACAACGTCGCCTGGAACTGCCGCGAGAAGGGCATCATCACCAAGGGCGACGAGAATCGCGTCGTCAACAACACCTGCCTCAACAACCCCCAGATCGACATCTGCGTGCCCCGCGACCGCCTGCCCAGCAAGACCACCGAGATCCCCGTCCAGAACCAGCACTCCGAGACGATCAACAACTGCGCCGCCGACATCTCAGGCTACTACCCCTGGCAGCGCCGGGGCAAGCACGGCAAAAGCGGCCCTCCTCTCGGCCGAGTTGCCTCAAACTACACGGGCAAGGCCCCGATGCTCGTCG
>CAZDNN010000646.1:0-3679 GCA_964506385.1 uncultured Planctomycetota bacterium | reverse complement strand
CGCTGGTAGCGACCTCTCCGCTGCTCTGGGTTACACACCGCGTCTGGATTGACATGAACATCGATGCCCTGCTCGAGCACATCGCCGGCCGACAGCGCGGGCAGCGCCAGATCTATCACGTCGAGGAGCTGCCCGAGCGGCCGGCACGGTACGCCGAGGTCGAGCTGAAGCCGGCCCTCGCCGCCGCGCTGCGACGACGCGGCATCGAGCGGCTCTATACCCATCAGGCCGAGGCGATCCGCCACGTCCGCGACGGCAAGAGCGTCGTGGTCGTCACGAGCACGGCGAGCGGGAAGACCCTGTGCTACTGGGTGCCCATCGTCGAGACCCTGCTCGACAACCCCCTCGCCACCGCGCTGACCATCTACCCGACCAAGGCGCTGGCGCAGGATCAGTTCCGCGGCCTGACCCAGATGCGCGACGATCTGGCCGACACGCACTTCCTCTGCGGCCCCTACGACGGCGATACCCCCCAGAACCAGCGCCGCAAGCTCCGCAACCAGGCCTCCGTGATCCTGACCAACCCCGATATGCTCCATCAGGGCATCCTGCCCAACCACGCACGCTGGGCGCGGTTCTTCCAGCACCTGAAGTTCGTGGTCATCGATGAGGTGCACGCCTACCGCGGCGTGTTCGGCTCGCACCTTGCGAACGTGGTGCGGCGGCTGCACCGCGTCTGCCGCCATTTCGGCGCCGAGCCGCAGTTCATCTGCTCGTCTGCGACGATCGCGAATCCGCGGGAGCACGCGGAGCGCCTGACCCGCCGCCCGATGGAGATCGTGACCGATGACGGCTCGCCGCGTGGCGGGAAGAAGTTCGTGCTCTGGAACCCGCCGCTGCTCCAGCGCGAGCAGGCGCGGCAGACCGAGGCCTGGCAGACCGGCGGCGAGCGCCGCAGCGCGCTCTGGACCGCCGTCGAGCTGCTCACCGAGCTCGTCAAGAACGACGTCCAGACCATCGCCTTCGTCCAGACCCGCCTCATGGCCGAGCTGCTCGCGAGCTACGCCAGGCAGTACCTCTCGGCGATGTCGAAGCGGCTGGCGGACCGCGTGCAGGCCTACCGCGGCGGCTACCTGCCCGAGGAGCGCCGCGAGATCGAGCGGCGGCTGGCCAGCGGCGACATCCTGGGCGTCGCCTCGACCAACGCCCTCGAGCTGGGCATCGACATCGGCAGCCTCGACGCCTGCATCCTCGTCGGCTACCCGGGCACCATCGCCAGCCTCTGGCAGCGGGCCGGCCGCGCCGGGCGCGGCAGCGAGGACTCCCTGGTCTTCCTCGTCGCGCAGAACTCGCCGATCGACCAGTACCTGATGTACCACTCGCGCTACCTGTTCGAGCAGAACCCCGAGCGGGCGATCACCGACCCGGACAACCCCCATATCGTCGTCGGCCACCTCAAGTGCGCACTCCACGAGCTGCCCATGCCGGACGACGAGGCCGCGACCTTCGGCGAGTACGCCGAGCCCATCCTCGAGCTCCTGGAAGAGCAGCAGACCGTCCGCCACATCGAGGGCAAATGGTACTGGGCGAGCACCGAATACCCCGCCGCCGAGATCAACCTCCGCAACCTCTGCGGCCCCGTCTACACCATCCAGGACACCACCGGCGGCGACCGCGTCATCGGCACCCTCGACGAGGTCTCCGCCCTCGCGCAACTCCACGACCACGCGGTCTACATCCACAGCGGCGAGATCTACTTCGTGGACAAGCTGGACCTGGAGAAGAAGGTCGCCTTCGTCACGCGCCGCGACCTCGACTACTACACACAGAGTGTCCAGTCCTCCCGCATCCGCCTCGACGAGCCCGAGGAGGAGCGGGCGTGGCGGGAGTGCACGGTGGGCTTTGGCGACGTGACGGTGACGACCCACATCCCGATGTTCCGCAAGATGAAGTTCCACGCCCGCGACAGCCTGGGCTTCGAGAAGCTCGATCTGCCGCCGCAGGAGCTCGAGACCGTCGCGCTGTGGCTCGTGCCGCCGGACCGCGTGCGGCAGGTCGTCCAGAGCCACGGGCTGGTGCTCGGCGACGGCTTGACGGGGATCGCCAACGCGATGGTCGAGGTCGCCCCGATGTTCGTCATGTGCGACGTGCAGGACATCGGGGTGGTGGTGGACAACACGAACCTGGGCCGCGACGCCATCTTCCTCTACGACCGCTATCCGGGCGGGATGGGCTACGCTGAGCGGTGTGCCGAGGTCATCGGCGAGCTCATCCAGTCGGTCCACACGGTCATCGGGCAGTGCGGCTGCCAGGACGGGTGCCCCTCGTGCGTGGGCGCCGCGGTGCCGTCGTTCGCGCAGACCGACCTCGACTCCGCGGTCCGCGGCCGCATCCCCGACAAGGAGGCCGCTCTGGTGGTCCTCCACGAGTTCCTTGGCCTGCCGCCCTATCAGCCTGGCGCGCGCCCCAGGGCAGCGGCGCCCGGCCAACAGCAGCCCCCGCGCCCCCGGCCGGCGGAATAGCGGCCCCGCAGTGGGCGCCCCGCCCTGCGGAACCCTCTCACGCTCCTGAGCTCCCAGTCGCCGAACGGCGAAGCCTGGCCACTAGCACTACAACGAGGGATTTCGTGGCCCAGGTCGCCAGCGAGACCAGCAAGACGCGCTGGCGGGTGAACATGCTGCACTCCAAGACGAGGCGGGTTGCCTGCTCTGAGCCGCTGGGGGACCAGTCCCCCAGACCCCCTGGGATTCACCGCATTGGGGCCTCCGGCATCTCAGCCATCTGTGCAGCATGGGGTGCCGGCGGCCGTAAAGCGACACATCCTGGGGGTTTGGGGGCAAAGCCCCCAAGGCTCTCCTGCCTCCTCTCGCGGCTTTGCTCACATCTCGGCCGCGCCTGTTCTGGCGTCACTGAGCCATCGCGTCCCTGGGTGGCGAGTTGAAGTAGCGTTGCAGTGACCAGACCTTGGCTCCAGCGACGCAAGGGCCTGCCCTGAGTGCACCCGAAGGGTCGGCACGCGCCGTCCGCCGGGTCTCTCCCTGGACGAGAACTACGGAGTTAGACAACTGCGCAATCCTGGCTCACGGGTAGCGGGGGATGCGTGGAAAGCTCTGGGGCGGGTCCTCGGGCGAGATGGCCGCGAGATAGCGAGCGTGTCGGCTGGCCGCGGGCGAGCCGGCGGGGTCGGCGCGCGCTGGGCGTCGCGTCTCTCTCTCGACGAGGATTGCGGAGTTGGGCAACTCCGCAATCTCCGCCTTATGACAAGCAGCGGGACCCTGCGTCCTCTGTGGGTGGCTCTGCCTCGGGAGAGGGGATCTGGAGGGTTGGTGGCGAGAACCGGTGCGCCGTACCGTCCACGCCGTCCCGCGCCGAGAACGGCGGCGTCCCCGACTGCCGAGGCCGCCTCGATACGTGGTCACCCACTACTCGGGAACGGGTTCGCTGGTCGCGCAACATCCCGTCGGTCTGCCGTCCGCTCGGCCCAAGTGCTCCTGGCACGCCCGATAGGCTGATCCCACACTTCCGAAAGTGTGGGATCAGCGCCAGAACACGGTCTGCCGCAGCACCCCTCTTGGCGGGGGGCCACGCGAGGGTAGTGTATCGCAGAGCGGAATCGTGGGGAGCCATATGGCACCCTACCCGGGCCGTCCTCTCGGGTGCCGCCCACGGGCCGGGCTAGCAGCCAGTGGCAGAAGTCCGTTCGGACTGCGTGCGGGTCTTCGGGCCGATCTCCGCGTTG
>CAZDNN010000645.1:0-3682 GCA_964506385.1 uncultured Planctomycetota bacterium | reverse complement strand
GAGGTGGCCGTGGCGGGTCGGCCCGGCGCGCGCCGTGGGGGCCGGTCGCGAGCCTATCCCCTGAGAATAGGCTTGACTACGGGAGGGCGTTGCGATAGCATACCAGTGTCCCCGACGTGCCCCTTCGCAGGTCAGGCCATGCGCACGTGGTATGACAAGTGGCGCGACCTCGTCAGCTCGGTGATTTTCTACGCGCTGGTGGGCGCGGCATGCCTGGCGCTGGTAGAGTTCGGCTCGAAGTACAAGCTGGCGAAGGTGGACGAGCAGTTCCGCGAGATGGAGCCGAAGATCGCGCACGGTGAGTATGCGCGGGTCAACCGGCGCATCTGCCGCCCCGACCAACTCCACTACACGGACATCATCATGTACCGGGTGCCGATGTGGAAGCGGTCGTCGTTCCACAACGCGTTCGCGCGGGTCGTCGGGCTGCCTGGGGACGTGGTGGAGGTGAAGGACCACGTGCTTTACCGGGCGGAGCGCCGCGATGGGAAGCTCGGCCCGCGCCAGCGCGTCAGCGAGCCATACCTTCGGCCGGGGACGCGCTCGAGGAACTTCAGCCCGTTCGTGGTGCCGCGTAACTGCGTGTTCGCCCTCTATGACGAGCGCAGCGGCCGGGGGTCGCTGCGGGATCATATCATCCCGGCGCGGTCCATCCGCGGACGTGTCATCGGCAAGTAACAGGGCCACGAGGAGCCGCCTCGCGTGCTGCGCGTCACCGTCCAAGCCGCCCTGGAGCTCATTCTGACGCTGATCCTCGGCTTCATCGGCCTGGTCAGCCTGGTGGGCACGCTGGATGAGTACCGCTCGGGCAAGGCCTTCAACCAGGCGATGGACAGCTATGCCGCGGGCGAGCGGGCCGAGGTGTTCGATCACCTCGACCGCGCCATCACCGCGAAGGACGACTACTGGGCTCCCAAGGAGGCCCTCGGCAAGCTCTACATCGACCAGGGGACGGACGAGCGGAACCCCAAGAAGTTCGCCGAGGCCCGCCAGCTCTTCAGCGAGCTGCGACGGGCGCAGGAAGCCGCAGGGGAGCAGCCTTCCCAACCCGTGGTGATCGGCGAGGCCGTGGCCGAGTTGGAGGCCGTGCGGGCACGGAACCCTGGGATCGAGGAGTTGCGCCGCGCGGTGACCGAGGCCCGCGTGGCACTCGACAAGGCGCTGGACGCCCACCCCGACTCTGGCGACCTCCACGTGAATCTGGCCACCCTGGCGCTCATGGCCAACGACGTGCCACGGGCGAAGCAGCACATCCAGAAGGTGGACCAGGTGGGGAACATCAGCATCGATGCCCTGCCCTTTCTCTACAACCTCAAGGGCCTCGTGGCCCTTGATGAGGGCAACTTCCAGCAGGCCGTCGCCGAGTTCGAGAAGACCAAGGAGTTCAAGCCGGGCTGGAGCGTGCCGCGGCTCAACCTCGCAGCGGCCTACGCCCAGAGCCTCTTCCGCGGCGGGCTCGACGAGCGGACCGCCCAGGAGTACTCACGCTCGATCAGCAGCATTGTCAATCCCCTCAAGCGGGACAAGCACCCCCTCCTCCCCGTCCTCTACCACGCCCAGGCGGTCTACCGCATGCGCAAGGGCGACGTCCAGGGAGCGCTCAACGAGCTCCGGGAGGCTGAGAAGTACGGGCAGCTCACCTGGCACGGGCGCTTCAACCGCGGCGTCGCGCAATACCTGGCCGCAACGAGCAGCCGGGCGAACGACCGCCAGCGCAAAGCCCTGTTCGCCGAAGCGCGCCCCACCTTCGAGCGGGCACTGCGCAGCCAGCGGGCCAGGCCCCGCGACCTGTTTGTCGCCGCCGCCGCCCTCGGCAAGATGGCGGCGCTCGAGGAAGACCACGAGATGGCCATCCGCTACTTCGAGCGCGCCATCGCCATCGAGGACAAGGGGAAAGACCCCTTCATCCCCAAAGCCAGGGCAATCGTCTACCGCAGCCTCGGCGCCGTGTGCTACAGCGCGGGCCACTACGAGAAGGCGAAAGGATACCTCGCCAAGGCCAAGGGCGTCCCCGACCCCGATGAGGCCGCTGCCCGCCTCCTCGCCCGGCTCACCACCAAGCCCGTGATCCTGGCCTATACGGCCAAAATGGGCAAGGTCGTCACCGACTACGACGTGCGCCTGGCCGCGACCCTCGCCGCCGAGGCCACGCCCGACCCCATCACAGCCGACAACGTCCGCCTCACCCTGGTCAATACCACCAACGGCACGAGCCAGCCCATCCCCTTCGAGCTGGTCGGCCAGCAACTCCACGCGCTGCTCGTCAACGTGCCCCAGGGCGCCATGCGCATCGAATGCCAGATCACCGACTCGGCCGGCAACCAGTCCGAGACAGCCACCAAGACCCTCCGCATCGACCGCGAGCCACCCCGGATCGACCAGCGCGTGCCCGCCCCAGGCGCCTCCGTGAAGGCCCTGAAGACCGTGGGCCTCCACGTCTTCGATGTCCTTGGAAGCGTAGACTTCGAGACACTGACTGTCGTCCTCAAGTACCCGCGCGACGCCAAATCGGCCACGCGGTTCCTCGTCTCACGCGGCAAGTACATGTACGATGCAGCGGACGACTCCGTCCGCAAAGGCAGCTCGGCCGGCGAACACGTCAAGGCCCCCGTGCCCGACGACGCGACGCCCGGCACTTACACCATCATCGTGCGGGTCCGCGACCTCCAGGGCCGCCTCAACGAAAGCGAGTGGAGCTTCATCCTGCAATGATGATGCCCTCGAACGCCCAGATCCCCTGCCCCAACTGCGGCGCCATGGTGCCGGTGAACCGCATGTACTGCGGCGAATGCGGCTCCGAAATCGAGCACGACCCCAACCTCGTGCAGGCCAGCGTCGATGCCGAGAACCGGCTGGCGAAGATCCGCAACATCTCCAAGACCATACGCTGGTTCCTGGCAGCCAGCCTCATCTTGACCATCGGCGGATGCTACTTCCGCAGGGCCTATCGAGACCTCCCGAGCAACGACATCGTGGCCTTCGCCACCGCGCCCACCGTGCCCATCAGCGCCGAATCCAGCATCGAGACCCTCAACTTCCTCGTCGCGATGCCCGAGCCCAAGCCACCCGCCAAGATCGAGCCCGAGGCCGGCAACGTCGATGCCAAGCTCATCCAGGACGCGCTCAAGCGCACCACCGTCCTCGTCCGCAAGCGCGGCCAGAACCGAGGCTTCGAGGCCCTCCTTATCGGCGACACTGTCTTCGACGTAAAGGTCCCCGGCCGCGACGGGCTCGTCGCCGTCCACCTCGCCGACATCCGCCGCATCCGTCCCCTCACAGCCAGAACATTCGAGATCCAGGCCCGCAACCTCAAGGAAGCCGCAAAGGTCACCTTCGAAAAGCCGGAGAAGATCCTCCTCAAAGTCCTCGAACGCCGTCCCGACGGCCGCGAGGCCATCCAGACAATCCCCCTCGACCAGATCAACGAGATCAAGCCGCTCTAACACTACAACGCCACTTCCTGTCATGGCAGCCGCAACCCCCTTACCCCAGGCCCTCTCCGCCCGTGGGGCGACCGAGCCGCCCGATTGCCCCATGGGCGGAGAAGGCACGGGGCAAGGGGGGCCGAGGCCACATGCTCAGTGGATGGCGGCGGCACGGGGGTAGGCCGCGCCATTCCCCGAGTCTGGCCCCGCATCTTGGGCTTCTTCTCTTCGCCCGTCCGCCCTGCCCGCTCTCCCAG
>CAZDNN010000644.1:0-3689 GCA_964506385.1 uncultured Planctomycetota bacterium | reverse complement strand
CGGCCCGAAGACCCGCACGCAGTCCGAACGGACTTCTGCCACGGGCTGCTAGAGAACAAAGCCAACTCCGTTGGTTCTGTTCGGCTCTTCCAGAGAGCCGCGGGGCACCCCTTGCCCACCAAGAGCAAAGCTTATGGGATCGACCGCAAAGCCGCTCGATCCCATAAGGTGTGCCCAGTCCGAGTTTTCCTCGGCCCACCATGCGCGCAAGGTGCGCGCATGTTCCGCTGCAAGACTCTGGCGTCATTGCGGCTCGTTCGCGGGCCTGAGCTCCAGCAGCCGCACGCTGTGGCCTGGGAGGTCGAGCTCGAGGGCGATGCCGTCGCGGCCCGCGGCCAGCGGCTCATCCTGCCTCGTCTGCGGCAGCGCGGCGAGCTTGCGGTACTTCTGGCGGTGGTCGTGAAGCACCTTGCGGACGCCCGTGCCGAATCGCAGGGGCGCGTTGCCGCCGTAGATCGGCGCGTCGGGCCTCGGCGTCAGGCCCGCGGCCTCGCAGTCGCGGTAGAGCTCGTAGAGGAACACCCCGTGGTCGCGGTCCACCGACCACTCGCTCAGCCGCCAGCGGCTTCCCGGCCTCAGCCGCGAGCCCCGCAGGCGCAGGCTCACGTGCTCGGCGACCTTCGGCTCGCGGAAGGGCCGGTGGTTGTAGAGCAGGACGAGCAGGGCCTCGCCCTTGCGGCAGGCGATGGCGCCGCACTTGGCGTATGCCTCCCCCCCGACGTCCACCGCGAGGCGCTCGCCGCCGGCCATCCGCTCGAGCATGGTGATGACGTGGATGCGCGGATGGGGGATGCCGGCCGTCGTCTGCGCCCACTCGTGCACCTGCGCGACGCCGAGCGCGTAGACCCGCTCGGCGATGGCCGCATACCAGCTCGCGCCCCACTCCGTCGCCTCGTTCCCCGGCATCAGCCGCCCGCGCTCGTCGCGCAGCACCCCGAACTCCGCGACCTCGACGGGCACGCCGCGGAACTGCGGGTGGCGGTCCAGCCGCTCGCGCATCCGCCGGATCGCCACCTCGAAGCTGTCGATCGGCTTGCCCACCTGCCCGTACCACGAGCACGAGAAGTGCCGCAGGCGCGTGCCCCGCTTGCCCGTCGCGTAGTTGCGGCCGGCAGCCGCGTGGTCGATGATGTCGAGCCCCCACCGCGGGCGCCCGGAAGCGACGTTCGCCCCGCCGACGGCGGGATTGAGGATGTTGCCTGGGCCGATGTCGGCGTCGGGGATCACGCGGGTTACAGCGTCCACGGTGACGTCGTAGTGCCGCAGGTAGTCCTCCTTCGTGCCCGCCCAGTGGCCGGGGAACAGGTCGGGCTCGGTGCCGACCCTGAAGCGCCAGCGGCGGACCGTCTCGCGGCCGAAGGCCCGCACCATGCTCCGCACCGCGGCCTCAACGTACTGGTGCCACGCCCACGGGTCCTTCGGCGGATGGGTGTTGCCGTAGGTGTGGAGCTCGATGTCGCCGCTCATGGCGGTGGGCACGTTGTCGAGGACGATGCGCGGCGTCCATCCCCCGTCGAGGATGCCCTGGAGGCAGCGGACCATCGGGGCGAAGTCGCAGCGGAGCTGCCCGTCTGGCCCCTGGCCGAGGAACCAGTGGTTGCGGCCGTCGCGGCGCCCGCCGAGCAGGCGGACGCAGTTGGCCTGCCGCATCTTCGGCCGCTGGGCGCGGATGCCGGGCCGCTGCTGGGGATCGGCGAACATGTGGTGGCTCGTGAAGTTGGAGACAGTCCAGAAGGCATAGCACTGTCCGACCGACTGGTCGGTATGCACCACCACCGACCGGCTGCCCGCCGACAGCTCAGGCAGAGGCAGCGGCTCGGCCCGAATCCGCACGTCATCCAGCAGGCCCTGCCACGGGAAGCGGCTCCCGCGGATGCCGATGTAGAGGCGTGCTGGCCAGGGCTCGACGAGGCGGCCCTCCGCCAGGCGCACCAGCCGGCCATCGACCCGCAGAAAGAAACTGACCGCCGCGCCCTCCCTGCGCTCCCAGGAAAACTCGATGCGGTGCCACGAGCCGGGCCGCCAGCGCCGCGCCGCCGGCTCGCCGATCGAGGCGTAGTGCTCGGCCCCGCCCTTGTAGACGGCGATGAGCGCGCCGCTGCGGAAGAAGAGGGTCACGTGCTCGTGGGGCTTGTCGCCCGCGTGGAAGAGCGTGCGGTCCCCCTTCGCCGGCCATTTGGCAGGCAGGCGGCACCACAGGTCCACGCTACCGCTCGCCGCCGACAGCGCCTTGCCCATGGGCAGCGCGATGCCGCCCTCCGAGAAGGCCAGCGCCTTGCCCTTGCGCGCCGCCACGGCCTGGACGCTCGGATGCACACCGGGCAGCAGCCCCACCGTGTCGCCGTCGATCAGCAGCTCCGCGCGCGCCGCGGCGGCCAGCAGCAGCGAGGCCAGCAGATTCCGCGTGCAGGTATGCACGCCCTACACCCTCGCTCTCTGTGTCACGCCAACTCGCAGCCTGTGGGCGGGATGTCCACATCCCGCGAGAGAACATCCTCTTCCCGCAACTACTCAGCCGGCTGAAGTGCCGCCGAGCAGCACCCGACTGATGGCGTCCCTGATCGCCGCATTGGCAAGATGCTTGCAGTTCCAGGTCAGCAGGAAGTGAATCCCATGGACAGCAGCGAGAGCGATGTGCACTGCGTCCGTTGCCGCCTTCCCGGGAAGGACACCTTCGACCAGAAGGGCGTCGGCCACCGTCGCGACATCGGGATTCGCCTCGATAAACGGGATGCCCGCCAGACATTGCGCGCGCCGCTCCGCAGCTTCTGGATCGCCGTTTCCAGGTAGACGGATTGCTTCGCCACGGCTTTCGCCTCCCGTCCGCCCTTTGGCGCAGCGGCCTCACGAGTATGTTACATCGCGAGGCACAGGGCCGTCAACCGGTTGGGTCACACGATGTTCGACGTCGCATTCGCGAGCTGCTCGGCGATGAAGTCGGCGACCTCGGGGAGGGCGACGCGCGGCTGCTCGCGGCTGTCGCGGTAGCGGACGGTGACGGTGTGGTCCTCGAGGGTGTCGCCGTCGATGGTGACGCAGTAGGGCGTGCCGATCTCGTCCTGGCGGCGGTAGCGGCGGCCGATGGCGCCCCGCTCGTCGTACTGGCAGTTGAACCGCTTCTGGAGCTCGAGGAACAAGGGCCGCGCGATCTCGGGCATCCCAGCTTTCCGCACGAGCGGCAGGACGGCGACCTTGATCGGCGCCAGCCGCGGGTGCAGGCGCAGAAACCGCTCGGTCTTCCCCTGCTCGGTCACCACCTCGTCGTACGCATCGACCAGGAACGTGAGCAGCGAGCGATCGACGCCGGCCGATGGCTCGATGACGTAGGGGATGTAGTGCTCGCGGGTCTCGTCGTCGAAGTACTCGAGGCTCTTGCCCGAGTAGTCCTGGTGCCGCCGCAGGTCGTAGTCCGTGCGGTTCGCCACCCCCTCGAGCTCGCTCCAGCCGAAGGGGAAATCGTATTCGACGTCCACGCAGCATTTCGCGTAGTGCGCCAGCTCGTCAGCGGCGTGGTCGCGCAGGCGGAGCCTCTCGCGCTTGACCCCCAGATCGAGATACCACTGGAAGCGCCGGGCCTTCCAGTGCTCGTACCACTCGTCGTCGGTGCCTGGCTTCACGAAGAACTCGATCTCCATCTGCTCGAACTCGCGGGTGCGGAAGATGAAGTTGCCCGGGGTGATCTCGTTGCG
>CAZDNN010000643.1:0-3690 GCA_964506385.1 uncultured Planctomycetota bacterium | reverse complement strand
CCTCTTGGGTTGCGGCCGAAGGCCACGTTAGGAGAGAGGCCATCGCGAAGAAGCGCAAGGTCACCCTGAAGCCGCCATCGGTGCACCCCAGGAACAAGCTCAACGAGCTGGCGGGCAACGCCTGGCTCTTCTTCACCAAGAGCGTCCTGCGCACGAGCTACCCCCACGCCCTCGGCCACAAGCTCCGCCGCGAGCACGCCGCCAACAAGCCGCCCCAGCTCATGCAGCACCTCATCGAGTTCTTCACCAAGACAGGCCAGAGCGTGCTCGACCCCTTTTGCGGCGTTGGCGGCACCCTGCTCGGCGCCTCGCTGTGCGGGCGGCAGGCGACTGGGATCGAGCTCAATCCGCGGTGGCTGGAGATCTACCGCGAGGTCTGCCAGAGCGAGGGCCTGGCGGAGCAGGAGACCCTCGAGGGCGACTGCATGGAGGTCCTGCCGCGCCTGGCCGAGGCAGGGCGCGTGTTCGACTTCATCGCGACCGACCCGCCCTACTCGCCTGCGCTCGCGAAGACCATGTGCGACGGCACCTACGACATCCAGCACCGCAAGACCGACTTCGACGGCTTCGGCGACCACGACGCCGACCTCCGCAACCTCGGATCCTTCGACGCCTTCTACGACGCCATCGAGCGGGCATTCGCCCTGGCCCATCCCGTGCTGAAGCCAGGCGGCTATCTCGCCGTCATCATGCGCGACTCGTACCAGGACGGCCGCTACATCCCCGCCACCTGCCACGTCGCCGAGCGCATCGAGCGCGGCGGCTTCGTCCTCAAGGGCATCAAGATCTGGTACGGCACCGGCTCCCGCGTCCGCCCCTACGGCTACCCCAACGCCTACGTCCCCAACATCGTCCACCAGAACATCCTGTTCTTCCGCAAGGAGACGCCGCGAAAGAAGACGCGGAAGAAGGCCAAACGCTGATGTCTCGTCCCCCCCACGGCGTCCTGTGTATTGCTGCCGTCCTCGTCCCGCGCATCGCCTCGCCCCGCCGATCGGTTTGCAAACCCCGTCCCAGAGCGTATAATAAAGGAGTTCGCGACCCGGGGTGTAGCTCAGCTTGGCTAGAGCGCTGCGTTCGGGACGCAGAGGTCGCTGGTTCAAATCCAGTCACCCCGACCAGCCTTCGCCAAGGCTTCGGCTGGCAGGCCCGCCTTCGCCGTTCAGAGCGGAGGGGCCATGTCTGCGGAGCCGGTGTCATGTATGGGGGAGGCCAGGCAGCTTCACGTCAAGCCGCTCAAGTGATCGCCTCGCTCCATCGACACGGTGACCCGCGCCGTCCGCCGTCTCATCCCCCCTTGGTACGATGCGCCCCGCGTGGTACAATGGACCGGGGACGGGCGATGTGAGGAGCGAGATGGTGTCTCTCCACCGAATCCCGCTCAGGATACTGCTGCTCGCGGCGACGCTGGCGGCCGCGGCCGGCTGCGGCGCGCAGGCGACCACCAAGACAGGCGTCCCCACCACGCCGCCTGGAGGCGATAGCACGATGGAGAAGGCGACTTTCGGCGCCGGCTGCTTCTGGGGCGTGGAGGAGGCGTTCCGCAAGGTCGAGGGCGTCGTGTCCACCCAGGTCGGCTACGCCGGCGGCACCGTCGAGAAGCCGACCTACAAGCAGGTGTGCACCGACAAGACCGGCCACGCTGAGGTCGTCGAGGTGACCTTCGACCCTGCCAAGGTCTCCTACGGGAAGCTCCTCGAGGTCTTCTGGAGTTGCCACGACCCGACCCAGGTGAACCGCCAGGGGCCGGACGTCGGCCGCCAGTACCGCTCGGTCATCTTCTACCACGACGCGGAGCAGAAGGTGGCCGCCGAGGCGTCGAAGGTGAAGCTCGCGGCGTCGGGCAAGCACAGGCGCCCCATCGCCACGGCCATCGAGCCGGCCCCCACCTTCTGGCGCGCCGAGGACTACCACCAGCAGTACCTCGCCAAGCGCGGCGCGGGCGCCTGCCCCACCCAGTGACGACCTGGGAGGGCGAGGCTCCCGCCGAGCCGACCCACGTGCGCCCCAGGACACCGACAACGCGGGAAGGACGATTGAGCAAGCCTGAGATTGCGTATCCTTGCCGCTGGGGCTATCGCGTGATCGGCACGTCGGCGGAGGCGATCCGCGCGGCCATCGACGAGGTGGTGGGCGACAGCGAGCACCACGTCGAGCTGGCACGCTCGAGTGCCAGGGGGCGCTTCGTCTCCTTCCACCTCGAGGTCCTGGTGCGCGACGAGGCCCACCGTGTCGGCATCTACCAGGCCCTCAGCGGCTTCGCCTGCGTCAGGGTCGTCTTGTAGGGGGGGGCGCTTAGCGGTCGAGAGCGCGCAGGTCGAGCTCGGCGAGGTCCGTCACCACCGCGTCGGCCTCCGAGAGATCCTGGTCGGGCGCGCCGTCGCGCTGGAGGCCGACTGCGACCATTCCCGCCGCCTTGGCGGAGAGCACGCCGGCCCGCGAATCCTCGAAGACGACGCAGGACGCGGGCGGCACGCCCAGGCGCTCGGCGGCGAGCAGGTAGGGCGCGGGGTCGGGCTTGCCGCGCGGCGTGTCCTCGGTGCTGACGATGCAGGAGACGAGGCCGGCGACGCCTGCGAGGCGCAGCATCTCCTCGATCACGCCCCGCGACGAGCCGGAGACGATGCCGACGGGATGGGTCGCGGCCAGCCGCCGGAGCAGCTCGATGGATGAGGGGATGCGGATGTCGCACTGGCTCTCCAGCGCGTCGAAGGCCTCGCCCATCTGTCGCTCGAGGTCGGCCGGGCCGGCGAACACGCCCGGGTAGGCCCGCAGCATGTCCTCGCGGATGTCGCCCCAGGCGCGGCCATAGATGAGGGCGAGCGCCTGCTCGTGCGGGAGGGGATGGCCCCTCTGGCGCAGCACCTCCTGGGCGGCGGCCACCCACAGCCGCTCGCTGTCCACCAGCGTGCCATCGAGATCGAAGAGAAACGCCCCGGTCTTCACGCGCCCGCCCCCGCCCCCCTCGCCGCCTCGGCCACCCACGCCACCACGCGGTTCGCATTCCCCTCCTTCCGCGGGCTGCCGCAGACGATCGTGATCTTCCTGGCCATTGCGCTCTCCTGCATTCTCCGCGACTTGCTGGGGAGGTCAGGTGTGCGAACAGTCCTTCGCGTCGAGGCGTAACAAGATGTCTTGTCATCCGGACTCTTCCGCGAGGAAAAGGGCGGCTCAGGCACACCAAATCCAATCCACGATTGGATTTGCAACGACCGGGCAGCGGTATCATGAGTGGACGGCGCCCGGTGGTTCCCCTTGGCTTTCGTTGCGCCGGGGTAACATGTCTGAGCCGCCCTTTTCCTCGCGGATGCCCCACAGGGGCCATGCCTTCGCACGTTGGCTGTGGGATTGTACCATGCGCTGTGGTGGGTGTAAAGCGGCAGGCGGCCAAGGAGTCTGGCCCCGGTTCTTGGGGTTTCTTCCTCGCCCGTCCGTGTCGTCCTCGTCGTGCTCGACGCTGCCGCCGCAGCGCCTGGTGACCACCGACGCGCCCCGATCTCGACCACTCGGCAGGAGCCTCGCCCAGGCCCCCATCCGCCGATCAGCGCCCCCCGCATTCCCCGCGGCGGCTATCGCCGATGCCGCTTGACGAAGCCTGGGGTTGTGCCTCGGGCGACGGACCGCGTTGGGGTCTCTCCATTGGAGCTCGGCCTGGTGCAGCCCGTGGTGTTGGGCGTGCACTTCGGGAGC
>CAZDNN010000642.1:0-3713 GCA_964506385.1 uncultured Planctomycetota bacterium | reverse complement strand
GTCTTGTACTCGAAGGCCCTGGGGGTGAACTTGATCCACTCGTTGCCCCCGCCGCCGGCGGCGTAGCGGTTGCCGAGCGCCACGTCGTTGTTGGCGCCCTGCTGCTGGTAGGTCCAGAAGGACCAGGAGAAGTCGTCGGCCGCGGTGATGGCGGGGATGAACCCGGCGTCTACCCAGTCGTCGCCGCCGTCGAAGCGCAGCACCTGGCCGCGCTGGGCGTCGGTGACCCATGCAGGGCCGTTGCCGACGGAGCCCCCGTTGTAGAGCGTGCCGTCGGTGCCGCCCGTCACGGCATTGGGCGCCGTGGTGCCCGAGGTCTCATCGAGTGGCCAGTACCCCAACAGCCCGGCCTGCGCCGTGCCGAGCGCGCACACGCAGAGCCCGGCCACGACCAGGCTGCACACAACTCTGTTCATCCGGCTGCTCTCCTGCAAGAAAAGTGGCGTTGGGCTTCCGTTCGGCTATGCCTTGCGCCGCCGGCGGACCAGCAGGCCGCCGCCGAGGGCCACGAGCGCGAGGGTCGCCGGCTCGGGGGTGAGGTGGATCTCGCCGGTCTCGTAGAGCCGCGAGACGTCCCACGCCATCGCGTGCTCGGGCAGATTGATCGTGTCGAAGCTGCCGCTGAGGCTCCCCCAGTCCAGGATATCGAAGGTGTCGCCCGGCTCGAGGGCGCCGGCCAGCAGGCTCACGTCGAGGACGCCGCCGAGGGTGAGGGCGCCGCTGACGATGAGCTTGTCGGCCGTGTCGTTCAGGGCGTCGAGCTCGATGGACAGGATGCCGTCGAGCAACTGGGTGTAGTCGGTGGGCTGGATGGACAGGGCCATGACCTCGGCAAGGGACAGCACGTTCGTGCCATTGAGTTGGACCTTGACATACTGCCCTGCGGTGCCGGCGGGCAGGGGGATATCGAGGCTGGGGTTGGGGTAGCCCCCGCCGGTGAAGTAGTCCTGGCCCCACACCTCGGCCTGGGCGGCGTCGAGCACGGCCACGTGGAAGTTCGACAGGCGGTCGCCGCAGCAATCCGCGCGGTTCCACAGCGACAGGCTGTCCATCTCAACCACCGAGCCGAGGTCCACCTGCCACCATGCCTGGGACTCGTTGGCAGTGTGGGTGACCGAGCCGTTGAAGTACTGGCCGTCGGTGTTGTCGTCGATGGCATTCTCGGGGGTGCCGAGACCGTGGCCGAGGGACGACTGGGAGGCCGTGCCGCCTGGCGCCACGTTCTGGGGGCCTGGGGCGAAGGTGGTGGTGCCGATCGCGCCGTCGCCGCCGGGGCTCAGGCTGCCGCCGGTGTTGGCCAGCGAGTTGGTGATGGTGGGCGCGTCGATGGTCATCGCCTGGGTGGCCGCGGCGAGGCTGGCGATGGCGGCCGGGCTCAACGCCTCGTTCCAGACGGCGAACTCGTCGATCTGGCCCTGGTAGTAGGTCTTGTTCACATCGGAGCCGATGGCAAAGGTCTCCGTGCCCGCCATGGTGCGGGTCTTGCCGCTGCCGCTGTGCCACAGCGAGCCGTTGTGGTAGACCGCCATCTGCCCCGTCGTCGTGTCCTTGGTGAAGGCCCAGTGGTTCCAGCCCCCTTTGTACTGGTCGGGCGTAGTCCCCCCCTTGTTGATCCGATCGTAGCCCCCGTCGTACCCGGCGTCCCAGTAGATGGTGCCGTTGCCCCAGGGCAGATGGACGTTGAAGATCCTCTGGCCGCCCTTCTGGCCGCCGAAGATGGTGTCGCTGCGGGGCTGGCTGGCGGCGCCGTACTGCCAGAAGGCGATGGTCACCTGGTCGTCGATCGAGGCGAACTTCGAGGCGACGTCGGCGATGAGCACCTGATCGTTGCCATCGAAGTTGTAGGCCCCGCCGAACTTGCCGGCGACCCGCGCACTGCCCACCACGACGCCGGAGGCATCGTTGCCGCTGCCGTCGCCTGCCACCGAGCCGCCGGTCTCATCGAAGTTCCAGTAGCCCACCAGCCCTGCCTGCGTCGCACCCGACAGGGCGAGGGCCACCGCGGCCGCAATGGCCAGCCAGAGCGTTCGCGTGCTTCGCATTCCTGGAATCTCCTAGTGCGCTCGATCTGCACCTGGGGCAGGGCAAACTCGATGCCGGATAGGGGTAGCAACTTCCGTGCCGGCGAGCGGGGACCTGGCAGAACTTCTCGTTTCCTGTGCAAGCGCTTATGGCTGAATGACTTGGGGCTGCGGTCCGAGGCGAGGCCAGGGCGGGCCACCGGCAGGCGGAAGGTGGCTCATGTTGCCTTTCGGCAACACGAGTCCGGCGGATCTGACATAGGTCATTGGGAGGGAAGGAGTTACCGATGTTGCCGTTCGGCAACGTGCCTCTTGCCCCATGGCAACATCGCCCGTGAGGCCCGATCGGCCATCAGGGCTCCTGGAGGAGGGCGGCGAGGCGCTCCATGCGTTTGGCGATCGGCAGGTTCTGCGGGCACCGCTCGGTGCATTCGCCGCAGGCCTCGCAGACCGACGGGTCGATCGTGCCCTTGGCCCTCAGCTCCTCGAGCTGCTTCTCGCCGGCGGGAATGCCGAAAATCTGGCTGAGCTGATAGGTGTTCATCAGCTTGGCGATGGGCAGCTCGAAGGGGCAGGCGTTGTCGCAGTAGCGGCAGCCGCTGCACAGCGCCTCGCCAGTCGAGAAGTCCATGAAGGCGCGGACGAAGCGCTCGCACTCCCCAGGGGTGAGCCGCGCCGTGTCGGAGGCCACCGCGGCGTTCTCCTCGACGTGGTCGAGATCGTTCATGCCGCTGAGCACCGTGGAAATGGCCGGGTTGGCATAGAGGAAGCGGAAGGCGATCTCGTGGACTGGCATGTCGTGGAGCTCGACGAGCGCCTCGCCGAATGCCTCGCTGTACCCTGTCAGCAGCCCGCCGTAGAGAGGGCCCATGATCGCGACGCCCACGTCGCGCTCGTAGGCGTAGTTGATCGCCTCCTCGACGTAGCGGTTCGTGAAGTTGTAGTAGACGGTGATGAAGCGGAAGTCAGGGATGCGCTGGAGCCAGGCAATGATGTCCTCGGGGCTGCCGTGGGTCGTGAAGCCGATGTGGCGGACGAGCCCCTGCTCCTGGGCCTCGCGGAGCGCCTTGAGTGGCGCATCCTTGCCGATGCAGGCGGCGTTGAAGTGCGGGAGCTGGCTCATGTCCCAGAACTGGTAGAAGTCGAAGTATTCGCAGCCGAGGTGCTCGAGGCTCTGCTCGAGGCAGGTCCACATCTGGTCGCGGGTGGAGATGCCGAGGTGGCGCTCGACCCGCGGCTCGCCGCGGCGGGGCTGGGCCTTGGCGCTGATGACGAGCTTGCTGCGGTCGGCGCCCTGGATGGCCTCGCCGACCCACGCCTCGGCGTTGTCGTCGGCGCTCTTGAACGAATAGGCGGCGCCGCAGTCGATATAGGTCAGGCCCAGCTCGATGGCCCTGCGCACGACCGCAACGGCGTTCTCGCGGCTCTTGAAGCGCATGGTGCCGATGCCCAGCGCCGAGACCTCCACCCCGGTGTTCCCCACTGGCCGATACAGCATACTGCCGATGCTCCTGTCCGATGAGTGCTTCAGCGAAGGCGATCGCTCGCCCGTGGCGTCCCCCGCCGCGCGAGCGCGCCGTATTCTACTCGCGACGACTGGCCAGGGCAAATCCGCGCCGGCGCACCGAGTCTGACCACCGGATGTTGGGCTTCCTCTCTTCACTCGTCTTCGGTCGTGCACCACCTGCGCCC
>CAZDNN010000641.1:0-3716 GCA_964506385.1 uncultured Planctomycetota bacterium | reverse complement strand
AGCCGCTTCGGCGGAGTCGGCCCGCAGAGTCGCTCGATCCCATACGGTGTGCTCAGGCGTACTGGCCGTGGGCGATGATGGTGTCGAACATGGCCAGGACGTTCGCGACTGGGGTTTCAGGAAGGAGCCAATCGTGGCTGGCTCCGGCGGCGAAGCCGCCGCCCGGCATCATGATGTCGAGCACCTCGCGGGTCGCCTGCCGCACCGTCTCCGGCGTGCCTTCGATGAGGACGTGGTGGGAGTCGATGCAGCCGTTGAAGAGGATGCGGTCGCCGAAGTCGGCCTTGAGCGTCCGCAGGTCCATCCCCGCGCAGCTCGGCTGTATGGCGTGGACGCCGTCGAGGCCAGCCTCGATGAGCGCGGGGATGAGCGGAGCGAAGCCGCCGCAGGAGTGGAGCATCACCAGCAGGCCGTAGGCGTGGCCGAGGTCGATGAGCCGCGCCAGATGGGGCAGGACGAAGCGCTCGAAGAGCGGCACGCTGAGCAGCGGGCCGGTCTGGCCCCCGAGGTCGTTGCCGATGAAGAAGATGTCGATGGCGTCGGCTGCGGCGTCGAAGATCCGCTGGCTCACCGCCGCATAGTAGTCCACCGTGTGCTGCATCACCGCATCGACCACCTCGGGGGCGTCGTAGAACTTCAGGTACAGGCCCTCCATCCCGAGCAGGTCGATGGCGTCGTGCCAGAAGGGCGACCAGTCGCCGCCGAGGATCGCGTACTCGCCGCCGTACCGCTCTGCCTCGGGCTTGATGCCTGAGACGTCCATCCACGCGGGGTCCGGCCACGGGTAGTCGTGGACTTCCTGGAGCGTCGCGTTCGCCAGCGGATGGCTCAGCGGCTGGCCGTAGCCGATGCCGTGGCGCTCGATGCCGAAGGGCGTGCGATACGTCGCCTCTGGATGCGCGAGGGGGAACTTCGGCCCGGCGTAGGTGGCGAAAACACGGCGGAAGTCGTCGCCGAACCGCACCCGCAGTCCCTCGTCGTCGAGGCCGAGCTGCCGCTTCGCATTCTCCCAGAACTCCATGGACGCGCCGCACCATTTCGGCACACAGTCGGGCTCGCGGTGCTCGAAGGCCGCGAGCACCCGCTCGCGTGAGGTCATCTCCACTGGAGCGCCTCCTCACCTGAATCTCACCTCGTGGGTCTGCCCGGCCCCCAGTTCCACGACTTCGGGGCCGTCGATGGCCTGGGCCGGATGGCTGGCGAAGACCTCTCGCGTGAACGTGGCGTCGCCGACGCGGTAGCGGACGCGGGCGACGGCCTGGTCGATATCGAGCTCGCGGCGGTAGCCAACGGCCTGCTTGTGGTCGGGGAAGCTCAGCGTCAGGTCACCCAAGGGCTCGTAGTCCTCCTGACGCAGCGGGACGCTCATGAAGCGCTGGCTCGCCAGGCGCTCGGCCTCGCGTTGCTTGCCCTCGAGCAGCAGCTTGCGGATCTGCGGGAGGTGCTCGGCGGCGCCCTCGTGCTGGTAATCCTGAGGCTGTCCCGTCCACAGCGAGTCCTCATTGAACTGGATCCGCTCGGCCTCGACGCCGCCGAAGACCATGGCGCCAAGCCGGCCGTTGCCAATGGGCACCGCCTCGACCCACTGCCTCGCGGGCGCCTCATACCAGAGCACCCAGTCGCCCTCAGGCGGCTCGGCCTGGCCGGCCCCGACCGGAACGGCAGCCAGCGCCAGGACGAGCAGCCCAGGACGCCAGCAGGAGGTCAGTCGCAATGGAACACCTCCTCCATGTCCGCCCACCACTCGCCCTCCGCGGCGGTCTCGAGCGGTTGTTGGCAGGGCTTGCAGTGCTCCCACCAGTCCTGGGTGACGGGGTCGGCGGCCATCCTGGCCATGTCGCCCTCGAAGTCGGCGCCGTGGTACTCGAAGTAGCTGAACAGGAAGAACCGGCCCGGGACGACCTCGCCGAGGTAGATCGAGTAGTTGCGGATGTTGCACGCCGCGATCATCTTCAGCACGCCGGGCCAGCAGGCGGCGTGGAGCCGCTTGTACTCCTCGATCTTCTCGGCCTTCACCTCAATCACCATGCCGTAGCGCTGCATTGGGTCTCCTCCTTCAAGGCGGCGCGTCCCCACCATCGATAGGACGTATAGGTCCTATAGGTCCTATAGGTCGTAGCCGTGTCAGAGCGGCTCGTCGAACTCGCCGAGGTCGAGCGGGTATGTGCCGTGCTCGCGGGCGAGCTGGATGACGTAGTCGTAGGTGTCGGGGGCGACGTTGTCGGGCATCGAGTGGTCGCTTTGGAGGATGAAGCCGCCGCCCTTGGCAGCATTGAGCTTGCGGAGCACCTCGCGGCGGACCGCGTCGCGATCGTTGGTGGCCAGCACGCGCACGTCGATGTTGCCGTTGAAGGCCCAGCGGTCCCCGTACTGGCGCTTGAGCTCGACCACGTCGAGGCCCGCCTTGGCCTCCAGCGGGTTGTAGCCGTCCACACCAGCCTCGATCATGTCCTCGAACAAGACCGAGGAGTCGCCGCAGCCGTGGTAGATGGTCGGCAGGCCGTGGGCGTGCGCGGCGTCGCAGATGCGCCGGAGCTGAGGCTTGTAGACCCGCCGCCAGTAGTCGGGCGAGAAGAACATCCCGTTGTCGTAGGCGACGTCGCCCCAGATGTACAGCCCGCTCAGCTTCCCCTCCGCCGCCGCGATCTGCCCCTCGACAATGCCGACCAGGTAGTCCCCCAGTCGCGCGATGAAGCGGGCCATCCGGTCGGGGTCTTCGCCGAGCTTCAGGAGCACGTTCTCGGTGCCCATGATGCGCCAGATCATCTCGTGGATCTCGCATACGCTGCCGAACACGCAGAGCCTGTCGGCATAGAGGTTCACGCGGTCGACGAATGACGGGTAGCCCATGTTCAGCGCGTCGGTTACCGAGTTGATCTGGTCGTCGATCGCCTCGTGGTAGCGGCGGGGGTCGAGCGGATCGTCGAACTCGAGGGCTTCCATCTGCTCGAAGGTCTGGGTCTCGAAGTCGGCGTAGTGGGGCATGGGGTAGTCGGCGCGCTGCTCGATCGTAGCGCCGAAGCCGGTCCGCACCAGCCGCCGCTCAGGCGTGCTCTCCAGCACCTGGATGCCGGCGATGTGGGGGTCCATGTTTGGCACCAGGACGATCATGTCGAGGTCCCAGTGGGCATAGGGGTCGAAGGCATCGCCGACGTCCCACTCGGCCTTCACGCGCCGGATGAAGTTGGTCCAGAAGAACTCGCCGACCGGCACGCGGTCCGGCTCGCGATGATTCAGGGCGGCAAGCACCCGCTCGGTCTTGGCCTCCGCGTCGTTCACGGCCTTTCTCCTGTCGTTGTCGGCGTCACGGGCTGAGGACCAGCCGCTCGCCGGGTCTCGTGTCGAGCTCGATAATCCCCCGGGCATCGGGCTTGTGCGTGGTCATCGGCTGGCCGGGTCGAGCGACTCGGAGCGACGGCCACGGGCTGAGCAGCCTGAGCTTCCCGCCGACCGTCGCCGCGATCGCGACCGGCCCCACCTTGCCGCCGCTCTGAGCGGCGGAGACGAGGAAGCCGCCTTGTGCGCGGAGGTCCTGGAATCGGGCTTCCTTGTCCTTCGGCCACGCTGGGAAGATCCGGATGATGTCGCCCACGCTCTGGAGCAGCAGCTCCGAGACGGCCATCGACACGGCGAACTGCTCGGTGTAGTGGCCGAAGTCGTTGAATCGGGCGCCCAGGCGGTTGAGGGTGATCGTCTTGTTGGGCCGCGTGCGCGCC
>CAZDNN010000640.1:0-3735 GCA_964506385.1 uncultured Planctomycetota bacterium | reverse complement strand
GCCGAGGCAGGCAGGCGGGGGGCCTCGGTGGCGGCCGCGACGGCCGAGCACAGTAGCACAAGGGCAGCCACACGCACGGTTACTTCTCCTTGTGGGATTCGGGGCAGGGCTCTCGGCTGAGGTCTACTTCGCCTCAGGGTCCTGGGCGCGGCGGACGCGCTCGGCACGGTAGAAGGCGAGGGTGCGTTCGATGACGGGCCTGGCAGCGGGCGCAGCGAGCTTGAGGGCCAGCGCCTGGGCGTCGATGGCCTTGGCGAGGTGGCCGAGCTCGTAGTGGCAGCGGGCGAGGACCGCCAGCGGCTCCGCTTCCTGGCTCTTCGTGAGGTCGGCGGCCCGCTGGGCGAAGTCGAGGGCGAGGGGCATGCCACGGAGGTAGAGGCTGCCGGCCGTGGCGAGGAGCCTGGCGGCCTTGGCGAGTGCGTCGGGGTCGCTGGTGCAGGCCTTGCCCATGGCGATGCAGGTCTCGCGGGCCTCGGCGCTGCGGCGCTGCTTGCGGCAGATCGAGAGCTTGAGGCCATAGGCCCACGCGTCCTCGGGGACGGTGGCGATCATCTGGCCGAGCAGGCGGAGCACCTCGTCGGTCTTGTGGGCCTTGAGGGCGTGGGTCATCTCGAAATACGTCTTGTTGAGCGTCTTGTAGCGGGCGGGGTCGTAGCGGCCGGCGAGCAGGTCGGCCACGGCGGGGTAGAGGCCCCGTGCCGGGTGGCCGTGCCAGGCGATGGTGCCGTTGCGGACGATGAAGGCGTGGAGGCTCTCGACGATGAACTGCATCCAGGCCTTCTTGGTCGCCGCTCCCTGGTCGAGTGCGACGCGGTAGCGCACCGGCGTGGCCGCGAGGAACTTGCGGACGGCGGGCTCGTCTTCGCCCGTGACGGCCACGATGTCGAGCTTGTCGCCGTAGAGCCGGGCGAGGCGGTTGAGGCGGGGGACGGCCTGCTGGCCCTCCTTGTCCCAGGTGGCGAACCAGACGACGATGACGAGCCGGCCCTTGGCATCGGCGATGGCCAGCGGCTCGCCGTGGAGCCACGTGCTGACGGTGAGCGGCGGCGCGCGGTCGCCCATCTCGACGGCGCAAGCCAAGGCTGAGCATAGCACCCCGACGACAACGGCCAGCCAGACCAGGGTGGGCAGGCATCTGGGGTGTGGATGTATGGATGACTGGGCGAGTGGATGCGTGGATGGACGATCAGACAACCAAGTCATCGGCGCCGGCTTCCTGTGCCAATCATCCACCCTTCCACCCGTCCGCCCCTCCCTACGGCAAGGGACTCACCCGGCAGCCCCCGCTGCAATGGCCGCGCTGCGATCCCTGGCTTCAGAGCTTGGCGTCGGGGTCCTGCTTCCGCCGCTTGAGTTCCGCGGCGTAGAAGGCGGCGGCGGCCTTGAACTCGTCGGCCTCCGCCTCGGGGGCCACGGCAACGGCCTGGTTGGCGATCTGGGCGGCTTTGGCGAGGTGGCCGAGCTCGTAGTGCACGCGGGCCTGGACTGCGAGGACGTCGGCCCCCTTCCCCTCGGAGAGCTCGACGGCCTTGCTGGCCAGCTCGAGGGCCTTGGCGAGGTCGCGGCGCTTGAGATCGGGCGTGGTGGCCAGCTCGGCGGCGACCTCGGCCAGGACGTCGGGGTTCTTGGCGCAGGCCTTGGCCATGGCCAGGAGCAGCGCGTGCGCCTCGTCGTGCTTGCCCTGGCGGTTGAGGAGGCCGCGCTTGCGGCCGTAGGCCTCGGGGTCGTCGGGGACGGCCTCGATCATGGCGTCGAGCGCGGCGTAGGCCTGCTCGAAGCTGCGGGCCTTCTGGAGCTGCTCGCGCAGCTTGGCGAGCGTGGCCGCCTTCTTGGGGTCGAACGTCCCAGCGACGAGCGACGCGATCACCCCGTCCATCCCGGCCATGGGATGGCCCTTCCAGGCCACCGTGCCCTTCTGGTCCACGACGAAGGCGTGGGGAATGCCGCGGACGCCCTCCATCCAGGCGGCGTAGGCCTCCTTGCTCGCCGCGACGCCGACGTGATACGTCATCTCCATCGTCTTGAGGAAGGGCTTGACCTTCTCCACGCTCTCGTTGGAGATGCCGACGAACACCACGTCCTTGTCCTGGTGCTTGGCGTGGAGCTTGTTGAGGTGGGGGATGGTGCGCTTGCACGGGCCGCACCAGGTGGCCCAGAACTCGACGACCAGCACCTTGCCCTTCGCCGACTCGAGCGTCACGGGCGTGTTGGCCACCCACTCGCCGACGCCGATGGCGGGCGCCTTGTCGCCGACCTCCAGCGCCCACGCCGATGACGTGACGGCCACCAACGCCACGAGCGCCACAAGCCACAATCGCCTCGCCATGCCTGTCTCCTTGAAAGGCGTACCGCCGGACGTCCCGCCGCCAGCCTACCAGAATCGGCGCGCCGGTTCAACCGTTGACGGGAGTGCCCCGGGGCCGTAGAATGCGACGGTCCAGTCTCCAGGCGAAAGGATGCCCCGATGGCCAAGCGCACCGTTGACGTGACCAGGCCGCCCACCGCCCGCCAGGTCGAGTCCGCCTACAGGCGGGCCTGCGAGCGCTTCGCCGCCGTCGGCGTGAATGCCGACAGGGCGGTGCGCGCGGCGCTCAAGGTCCCCATCTCCGTCCAGTGCTGGCAGGCCGACGACGTCGCCGGCCTCGAAGCCCATGACGAGGCCCTCGACGGCGGCGGGATCCAGGCCACTGGCAACTACCCTGGCGCCGCCCGAACGGGCGACGAGATCCGCGCCGACTTCGACACCGCCGCCAGCCTCATCCCAGGCACCCTCCGCTTCAACATCCACGCCATGTACGCCGAAACCGGCCGCAAGCGGGTGGACCGCGACGAGCTCGAGCCCCGCCACTTCAGCCGCTGGATCGACTGGTCGAAGGACCGCAAGCGCGGCCTCGACTTCAACCCCACCTGCTTCGCCCACCCCATGGTCAGGGACGGCCTGACGCTCTCCAGCCCCGACAAGGCGGTCCGCGAGTTCTGGATCCGCCACTGCATCGCCTGCCGCCGCATCGCCAGCGCCATCGGCCGCAAGCTCGGCAGCCCCTGCGTCAACAACCTCTGGATCCCCGACGGCCGCAAGGACAGCACCGCCGACCGCTGGACGCCCCGCGCCCACCTCGTCGCCGCGCTCGACGCCATCCTCACCGATACGATGCCGCACCTGATCGACAGCGTCGAGAGCAAGCTCTTCGGCATCGGGTGCGAGGACTACACGGCCGGCAGCCACGAGTTCTACCTCGCCTACGCCGTCAGCCGCGGCGTCACCCTCTGCTACGACATGGGCCACTTCCACCCCACCGAGTCCGTGGCTGACAAGCTCTCCGCCACCCTCCAGTTCCTCCCGCAGATCCTCCTCCACGCCAGCCGCGGCATCCGCTGGGACAGCGACCACGTGGTCCGCTTCAACGACGACCTGCGTGCCGTCTGCGACGAGGCCGTGCGGGGCAAGGCCCTAGGCCGCATCCTCTGGGCACTCGACTTCTTCGACGCCTCCATCAACCGCGTCGCCGCCTGGGTCATCGGCACCCGCGCCCTGCGCAAGGCACTGCTCTACGCCCTCCTCGAACCGTATCGGGAGATCCGCGACCGCGAGCTCACCGGCGCCGGTGCCGCCAAGCTCGCCCTCGTCGAGCACCGTGCCGAGTTGCCCTTCGCCGCCGTCTGGGACCACCTCTGCCTCCGAGCCGGCGTCCCCCTCGGCGCCTCCTGGCTCCGCGACGTCGCCGCCTACGAGGT
>CAZDNN010000639.1:0-3741 GCA_964506385.1 uncultured Planctomycetota bacterium | reverse complement strand
CCAACACCGGCACCAGCGCCCTCCAGCTCAAGGAGGCCGGCCGATGCCGCTGGAGCCTCCAGCTCGACTACGACGAGGAGGTCCACTTCCGCGCTCTCGAGCGCCTCCGCGCCATCGCCCGCGACCGCGCTGACCGCCGCCCCTTCTTCCTCTGCGTCTCCTACACCCACCCCCACGACCCCTTCACGATCACCCCGCGCTACTGGGACCTCTACGACCACGACGCCATCGACCCGCCCGCCGCACGGCCCGAGCCGCCGGCCCGCATGCACGCCTTCAACCGCTGGCTCCAGGTCCACCACGAGGTGGACCGCTATCCGCCCTCCGAGGAGCTGGTCCGCAGGGCGCGCCACGCCTACTACGGGATGGTCAGCTACTTCGACGAGAAGGTGGGCGAGCTCGTCGCCGAAGTCTCGCGCCTTGGCCTCGGCAGCAAGACAGCGGTCGTCGTCACCAGCGACCACGGCGAGATGATGGGCGAGCACGGCATGTGGTTCATGCGCACCTTCCTCGACAGATCGGCGCGCGTCCCCCTCGTCTGCTCCTGGCCCGGACAGTGGGGCGCCGGCCGCCGCGTGGCCGATGCCGTCTCGCTGGTGGACCTCTTCCCCACCCTGCTCGACCTGGCGGCGCTGCCCGACCGCGGAGCCGTGGCCCACGACGTGGACGGCGCCAGCCTCCTGCCGCTGCTCGAGGGCCACGCGGCCGAGGGCCAGCGCTCGGCCATCGGCGAATACTACGGCGAGGGCGTCATCCACTGCATGCGGATGCTCTGCCGAGGCCCCCACAAGTACGTCCACGTCCAAAGCCAGCCACCCGTCCTCTACGACCTGGAGGCCGACCCACTCGAGCAGGCCAATCTGGCCGGCCGCCCCGACGTGGCCGACCTCGAAGCCTCGATGCGGGAGCAGCTCCTCGCCGGCTGGGACGGCGAGGAGATGGAGCGGCGGGTCCTCGCCAGCCAGCGTGCCCGTCTCCAGATCCTCGAAGCCATGGGCCACGGCAAGCCCGTCTCCTGGGACCACCAGCCCGCCTTCGACGCCTCGCGCCAATACGTCCGCGGCAAGGACGCCCAGCAGAGCAGCGGCGACCAGCGGCTGGATTGAGAGCTGAGGGGATCTGGCTGGGCAGGGGAGGGCGAGGCTCCCGCCGAGCCGTCTGTCGCGGCTCGGCTCCTTGTGGCGGGTGGGGAGCCTTGCAAACCGGAGGGCACCCCGCTACCATGAACGGTGTCCGGGCAGGAGCACAGCCATGCGCAGGCTCCCCCGCGGCTACGTGGACACCTCGGTCCTCGGCGGGACGCAAGACGAGGAGTTCCGCGAGCCCAGCCGACGCTTCTTCGAGCAGGTGAAGGCGGGGGGCTATGTCATCCTCACCTCCGCCACGACGCTGCGGGAACTGGCCGGCGCCCCCGAGGCAGTGCGCAACGTGCTCGCCGACGTACCCGAGGGAAGCGTCCTCGAGATCCCTGAACAAGTGGAACAAGAGGCTCGCGCTCTGGTCGAGGCCTATATCGCCGAGCGCGTTTTGGGGGAGGCACGAGAAGCCGATGCGATGCACGTCGCCGTGGCCAGCGTCGCTGAGGCCGATCTTCTGCTGAGCTGGAACTTCCGGCACATCGTGAACTACGATCGGATCAGGAAGTTCAACGCCGTCAATGCCCTGAACGGCTACCCCGAGATTGAGATCCGCAGCCCCTTGGAGGTGGTCTATGGGGACGAAGACTAAGACCTTCGACTGCGTGGAGATGAAGGACCGCATCCAGGCCGAGATCCGGGCCGACTACGAGGCCCACAAGGACGAGTTCCCTTCGTTCCTGGACTTCGTTCGCGCGAGGAATCGGGACTCCGAGTGGGTCCAGCGGATGCGGAAGAAACTCGGCTGGGACAAAGACACAGAATCGTAGTCACAGGCCGGCCACGCCCACCCGCGGGACGCGCCAGGCCGGATCGCCGCAAGCTGTTGAGATAGCCCCTACGGCTCTTCGGGCTCGTAGCGCAGCGGCTCTTCCTCTTCCTGCTCTTCCTTCGGCACTTCCTTGCGGCCGTAGGTGACGGCCAGTTCGAGCAGCCGGGCGGCCAGCTCAGGCCGCAGGGCGTCTGGCGGGACCCGCCAGGCCCAGTTGCCGCCGAAGCGGCCAGGGGCGTTCATCCTGGCCTCGTTGCCGAGGCCGAGGACATCCTGGAGCGGGACGACCGCCAGGTCGCACACGGCGCGGTAGGCGGCGCGGATCATCGCCCAGTGGATCGGCTCGTCGGTCGGGCCGAGGTACTCGCGGACCCTGGCCTTCTCCTCGGCATCGCGGGTGCCGTGCCAGCCGACCGTCGTCTCGTTGTCGTGGGTCCCGGTGTAGACCACCGCGTTCGCACGGTGGTTGTGGGGCAGATAGTCGTTCGCCGGGTCGGTGGTCCAGGCGAACTGGAGGACCGCCATCCCCGGCAGGCCGAGCTGGTCGCGAAGCGCCTCGACGTCGGGCGTGATCAGCCCCAAGTCCTCGGCGATGAGCGGCAGATCGCCCAGCGCGGCCTCGAGCGCCTCGAAGAGCGCCGCGCCCGGCCCCTTCACCCAGCGGCCGTTCTCCGCCGTCTTGTCCCCCGCAGGCACCTCCCAGTAGGCGGCGAAGCCGCGGAAGTGGTCCAGCCGCACCATGTCAACCGTCTTCAGCGTCTGCTCGATCCGCGCGACCCACCACGCGAAGCCGTGGTCCGCCATCCGCTTCCAGCGATACAGCGGATTGCCCCAGAGCTGGCCCGTCTTGCTGAAGTAGTCGGGCGGCACCCCCGCCACCACCGTCGGGCTCAGCGTCTCGTCGAGGAAGAACAGCTCGGGGTGTGCCCACAGGTCGGCGCTGTCGTAGGCCACGAAGATCGGGATATCGCCGATGATCTGGATGCCCCGCTCGTTGGCGTAGCGTTTCAGGTCGGCCCACTGGCGGAAGAACTGCCACTGGGCGTAGCGCTGCTCGAAGACGGCGTCGGCCAGCCGCTCGCGCGCCGCCGCCAGCGCCTCGGGCTCGCGGGAGGCCAGCGGCCACTCCCACGTGTTCCACACCGCGCCGCCGTGCTCGTCCTTCAGCGCGCGGAACAGCGCGTAGTCGTCCAGCCACGCGGCGTTCTCGGCACAGAAGCGCTCGAAGGCGGCACGCCGCTCTCCGGTGGCGTTCTCGCGGAATCGCACCGCCGCCTTGCGCAGGATGGCCGTCTTGAACTCGATGACCGGCCCGAAATCCACGCGGTCGCCGGGAAAGGCTGGCGCGCCATCGAGCTCGGCCGGCGCGACGTCGCCCTCGGCTGCCAGCCACTGGAGGTCGAGCAGCAGCGGGTTCCCCGCGAAGGCCGAGAAACAGGCATAGGGCGAGTCGCCGTACCCCGTCGGCCCGAGGGGCAGGATCTGCCACAGCGACTGCCCGCCCTCGACCAGGAAATCGACGAACCGCCTGGCGGCCTCACCCAGCTCCCCGATCCCAAACCGCCCTGGCAGCGACGTCGGATGCAGCAGGATGCCCGCAGCACGCTCGAATCGCATACGCGACCCCTTCCGTGGTGTCGCGCCGAGTATACCGCAAGCTCTGTGCGGCGACAATCCACCATTCCATTCGTCCCCGTCCGCGCAGTCTATTCCTCTCCTCACGCAGCCGGGCGGGAGTGTGGCGGCCCGCGAGCTTGCTGGCCGTCGGCGGCGGGCGCCCCGCGTGCCTGGGAGCTTTGATTCAGAATCGTGGCGAGCCATATAGTTCCTGTT
>CAZDNN010000638.1:0-3743 GCA_964506385.1 uncultured Planctomycetota bacterium | reverse complement strand
GCCGGGGCGAAGTTGGGGCGACCCTACCCAAGTGCTGTCGCTCGGGCCACAAGGGCGCCCACCCATCTCCTTGCTCCTCGTGAGCTAGAATTGCAGAGTTGACCAACTCTGCAATTCTCGTCCAGAGGGACGGCCGGCAGCCATACCATCCCGGCCTTCGCCCCTCTCCCGCGGGTTGCCGTCATGCTCGCCATGACGCGGTCATCTCACATCAGCACCCGGCCCTGACCTTTCCACCCATCTCCGCCCACGGCCTGCCAGCGCTCGCCCAGGAGGGAATGGTAGCGACGCGGGTCATCCCGCCGGCCCGTGCCGCGCGGCAGAGGTACGAGCACTGGAGACAGGGAGGCATTTACCGACCGGACGGCCCGAGGAGGATGGCGGCGAGGGCGTACATTGACTCCCAGTCGCGGCCGCGGACCACGATGTCGAAGACGCCACGGAGCCGCCAGGAGGGGTTGAAGCCGATGGCCAGACCGCCTGTCTCACGGGCGAGCACGGCCATGGCGGCGTCGTCCTCGCTGTGGCCGACCACGGTGACGACCGCCGCGCCGAGCTCGGCCATCCGACGCTCCAACACACGCCGCTTGTCGGCGCCGTTCTCGAGGAACGCCTCGCGGTCGTAGGCGTCGAAGACCCGCCCCCAACACCCTGGCCGGAAGCACACGACGTTGGACTCGATGAAGCTCAGGCTCGGGCCCTCCGCGCGGCGGAACGCCTGGGTGTAGGCCCGCGCCACGATGTCCAGCCCGAGTGAGACAAGGCCCGTCGGCGCCTGGGTCGCTAACTCGGCCACCGTTTCCGCGGCATAGGGGTATGACGCTGCGGGGATCTCCGCAGCCGCCTCCAACAGATAGCTCTCGGGCACATAGCGCAGGACCCGCTCGTAGCGCCGCACGAGCCGCTGCATCGGTGTGCCGACGCCGACCAGCCGCTTTGTCTCCTTGATGCCGAAGTAGACGCCGCCGAGCGCCAGCCGCGCCAGGAGCCGCCGATCCGATGCGCGCACCGGGCGACGCAGGATCCGCCAGGCTACCCGCCGGCCCAGCTCCACCTGCGTGTAGCCGGGGAAGATGCACTCATCGAGGTCCAGCGCGATGGCCTCACTGCGCGCGAAGGCCGCCCGCAGTTCGGCCATAGGCCGCTGCGCCTCAATCGCCAGCCCTATCCGCCGCCAGCTCACGCGGAGCCCTCTCACCGTTGCGCGATCTCCGAGATCAGGGCGGGAAGATTGAATGGGTGGATGCGTGGATGGTTGGGGAAGAGGAGGCGCGTCGCGGCGCCCTCTCCTCTCTCCTTCCATCCATTCATCCATTCATCCAACCATTCATCCAACCATCCATCCCTCCTCCCACCTTGAACGGGTGCCGGCACCCGGCTAGAATGCGGGAGAGGAGATCGCTGTGTGTGGCCTGTTCAGCAGGGCGAAGCCGGAGGTTGCGGCCCGCAAGGCCCGCGAGGCGCTGGCCGCGGGCCGGGCCGAGGAGGCCGTCGAGCACTGCCAAGCCGCGCTGAAGGCCGACCCCGATCACGCCGACTGCCGCACCCTCCTGGCACGGGCCTACGAGCGGCTCGATCGCATCGGCGACGCCATCGAGGCCTACGAGGCCGCCTGCCAGGTCGCTCCATCCTACCCCAACCTGCTGGCCGCCGCCAGCCTCTACGCCAGGGCTGGCGAGTGGGAGCGCGCCGAGGGGAAGTATCGCGCCGCCGTCGAGACCTTCCCCACCTCCGTCCCCGCCTGGACGGGGCTCGCCGCCGCCCGCCGCCGCCTGGGCAAGCTCGACCTGGTCGTCCAGTGCCTCGAGATGATCGCCGGCCTCCAGCCCGACAGCTTCGAGGCCCAGCTCGATCTCGCTGAGGCCTGCGCGACCGCCGGCGATATCACCAAGGCCAGCGAGGTCGCCCAGGCGGCCCTCGACGCCGAGCCCGACAGCGTCCGCGCCCTCCACTGCCTCGCCAACTGCCACGCCGCCCGCAAGCAGTGGGACGCGGCTATCGCCGCCTACCGCCGGCTGCTGCGGCTCGCCATGCTCGCCGACGACACGGACCCCGCCGAGCGCGGGAGGCTCCACTACGACCTCGCCTGCGTCCTTCGTGAGACCGGCAGCCTCGACGAGGCGCTCAACCACCTCGCCGCGTGCCAGGAGCTCCAGCCGCGCTTCCTGCCCGCCTACCGCGACACGGTCGAGATCCATCGCGGCCGCGGCGAGGCCGAGCGGGCCATCGCCGCGGCCGAGCGCGCCCTCGAGGTCGCACCCGACGAGCCGGCGATCTGGAACGACCTCGGCTTCCTCCGCCTCGCCGCCGGGCAGCCGCAGGAAGCGGGGCAGGCCTTCGGCCGGGCGATGAAGCTCCGCCCTGGCCACATGGAGGCCATCTGCGGCGCGGCCGAGGCCCTGAGTGCCGCCGGCCATCACGATCGCGCCGTTGCCCTGTGTGAGAAGCTCGTGGTCAAGCGCGCCTTCCAGGCACGCCCCCACCTCGCTTACGCCCGCGTGCTGCGCGCCGCAGGCGACCTGCGCGGCGCCCTCCGCCAGGTCAACACCGCCCTCGGCATCGCCCCCACCGACGCCGATGCGGCCCGGCTCAAGCGCGCGCTCCTCGTCGAGGCCGACAGTCCGTAACGCGGTGTTGTGCCGCGAACACTATGAGCAGAGGGAGTTGAGTTGTGTCCAGGAAGCGCCGCAAACGGAAAGCTCGAGGGCCGGGTGGCTGGCCCCGCCGGTCGAAGCGCCAAGGTGGAGGCGTGGGCGATGGACGCGCAGACGGCGCGAGCCCCTCTCCCGACTACTCCCGCCACCTTCTCCGCTCGATGGAGCGCATGCACGCCCGTCTCGACCGGGCGCTCGGGGGCCGTGAGTTCGAGTCCGAAGAGGCGATGAACGAGTTCCTCCAGCGCGTTCTCAGCGGAGAGGTGGACGAGGCGCCCAGAAAGCTCACCCCGCTCGAGCAGGCCCAGGAGCTGATCTTCGATGCCTGGGAGGAGCCCGACGCCGCGCGGCGCATCGGCCTGGCTCGCCAGGCGCTCCGGCTCAGCCGCGACTGCACCGATGCCTACGTCATCCTTGCCGAGGAAGCCGCCGGGAGCCCAGAGGAGTCGCGTGAGCTTTACCGGCTCGGCGTCGCGGCAGGAGAGCGGGTGTTGGGCAAGGGTCTCTTCGAGGAGCAGGCGGGGTACTTCTGGGGCATCGCGTCCACGCGGCCCTACATGCGGGCCCGCTTTGGCTTGGCGCAGTGTCTGTGGCTGCTGGGCGAGCGTGAAGCCGCGGTGAGCCACGCCTGGGAGCTCCTGCGGCTGAACCCCAGCGATAACCAGGCCGTCCGCTACATCCTGTGCGGCTGGCTGCTCGCGCTGGACCGCGACGACGACGCCATGCGCCTGCTGGACCAGTTCGCCGACGATCAGGGCGCGTATCGGCTGTTCAACGATGCTCTGCTGCGCTACCGCCGGCTGGGCGACACGGCGGCGTCGCGCGCGGCACTGCGCCGGGCACGCGCCCACAACCCCTTCGTCGAGCAGTACCTCCTCGGGCGCCGCAGGCTGCCGGCCACCATACCCGGCAGCATGGGCTTCGGGGACGACACCGAGGCGATCTGCTACGCCGACGACGGCATCGCCGTCTGGGAAGCCACGCCCGGCGCCCTCGACTGGCTCCACCGCCAGACCGTCGCGGAGCCGCGGCCCAGCTAGCAGCCCGTGGCAGAAGTCCGTTCGGACTGCGTGCGGGTCTTCGGGCCGA
>CAZDNN010000637.1:0-3743 GCA_964506385.1 uncultured Planctomycetota bacterium | reverse complement strand
CGTGCCTGGGAGCTTTGATTCAGAATCGTGGCGAGCCATATAGTTCCTGTTGCGGGAAGTGGCGGTGCGGGAGGGCGAAGCTCCCGCTGAGCCGATTCAGGGGGCGAAGGGCGGCTCGGCAGGAGCCTCGCCCTCCCATTCGACGGATCCGCAACAGGAACTACCTATGAGCTGAAGGAGACGCGCCGCATGGCGGGCGCGGACCTCGCGCGCTTGCGCGTCGAGATCGCGGCCGCCCCCGGCAGCCTGCTCGTCACCTATCGGAAGGCCGACTGATCAGCAGCACCGGGCGGATGATCCCGCCGAGGAAGAGCTCGGTGATGTTGCGGTGGTCGCAGCGCACCGCGACGACGTTGGCTCCGGGGCGGACCGCGTCGGTGACGTCCACCTCGAAGGGCAGGCGCTTCTTGGGCTGCTCGCCGACCTGCTTGCCATTGACGTAGACCGTGGCCGAGCCATCGATCTCAGCGAAGAAGAGCGCGAGCTTCCCCGCCTGGCTGGGGGCGTCGAAGCCTGTGCGATACCAGAGGATGGTCTTGCGGTCGGGCAGGCCCTGGGCGTCGAGAGTGTCGCTGTAGGTCGCGGCCTCGCGCCATGCCGCGTCGTCGAAGTCCGGCTTCGCGTAGCCCTTCGCCTCGCCCTGCTCGTCGTCGTCGCAGGCCAGCCGCCACCTGTCGGGAAGGACGGCGAGGAGGTTGCTCGGAGGAGCGGTGGCCGCGGCACCGGCATCGACAATCTTGCTGACGAACCGCTTGATGTAGCGCGGCGTGTAGTGGTTGGAGAGCTTCTGCTTCACCAGCGCCTCGTTGCGGGCGACCATCGCGTCACAAACGCGCTTGGCCTTCGCGAAGTCGCCGCCGTTCATGGCCGCGCGCAGGGCCATGTAGTCCACGGCATTCTGGAAGCCGTCGCGGAAGAGGCGGACCCGCGCGGTGATCGTCTCGTCGCCCTTGGCGGCCTCGGCCGCCTGATCGAGAAGCGTGCGGCAGCGGGCGCTGAGCTCTGGCGTGTAGACGCGATGGATGGCGAAGAAGCTCCCGGAGTGGCATCGCAGGTTGACGAAGGCCCCGTCGATGGCCTTCCAGTATGCCTGAATCGGCGGCCCGGCCTTCGGGCCGAGGAAGCGGGCGAAGTAGTCGTCGAGGATCGCATCGGCGTCGGCATCGGGGTCGTAGGCGAGGCGGATGCTCAGGTAGATGTGAGGGCCGTAGATGTGCCAGGAGTGGAGGGTCTCGAGGTTGATGCCGACGCAGCCCTTCTTCTTCAGGTAGGGGATGTCGTGCTTCCAGATGGCGATCTTCGAGTAGGGGACCGTGCACTCGGCGAGATTGTAGTTGTAGGTCCGGTAGCCGATCTTGCTTACGACCTCGGCCCAGCCATCGATCAGCTCCGCCAACTGCGTGCGGGACGGGCACAGGGGGCTGCCGATGGCGTGGTAGCGGCAGTAGCGGATGGGCGCGACCCAGGCACAGAGGTTCGGCGAGAGCTTCCTCCGCACGGTCGGCGGCTGGGTGTAGTCGGCATAGCAGTAGAAGTTGAGGACGGCGTCGGGCTGTTCCTGGGCGACGCGCCGGCCGATGGCATCGAAGAAGTCGCAGTAGCGGTTCGTCACGCACACTGTGCCGGAGGAAGGCTCGATTGACTTGGGGTCGTCCTGCGCCCTGCACGCGGGGCACTGGCAGTAGCCGCGTCCGTCGGGCGGCGAGATGGAGGGGTTGCGGGCGCCCTTCTCGATGGCCCGGATGACGTTGTCGGCGAACAACTCGCGGACGGTCTTGTTGGACGTGCACAGCCAGTCGCTCGCCTGTCGCTGGCCATCGGCGTTCATCCGGAAGTACTCGGGATGCTGGTCGAAGAGCTTCTTGTCGAAGAGCCCACCCCAGGCGTGGCTGGTGCTGAAGCCCTCGCCGCCGGCGCCGTTCCAGATCTTCCAGAGACTCAGGCCGCTCCAGGTCGAGCCCCAGATGCTGCGGGAGCGGAAGCCGGGCTTCTCGGCGATGTCCAGCCGGCCGACCGCGAGGGTCTTCGTCCTGGGATAGACCTCGCCGAGCGGGTGGTCCATGAGGTAGCGGCAGCCGAGCTCCTCGAGGAAGCGGCAGACAGCCTTCGTCGTCGCCGCCGGGCACTGGCCGGCGATGAGCACGCGGCCGCCGTCGGCGACGCTCCGCACGCCTTCCTTCGTCGGGCTCTGGATGCCGCCGAGCGCCAGCCCCGCCTTCACGGCGGCAGCGCCGACGTAGATGGCTGGCTTGCCCTTCGGCGCGACATCGGCCACGGGCAGTTCGGCACTGGTGATCTTCCTCACCCACTCGACCAGCACGCCTGCCGCGTCGGCGTCGGACCGGAAGCCGCCCCGCCGTCGCCTGCCTCGCGGCTTGGCCGGCGTCTCTCGTTCCACGACCACCGTCGCGACCGGCGCTCCGTCCCGCACGAGTTCCATCGCCGTGGCCGCAGCCGCGAGCGCCACGAGGAACGCGCAAGCCACCCCACATCTCGGCCGCATCATGGCACTGTCTCCCTTCGTGTCGCCGAATGGGACCACAGCACGCTCGCCGAGTCAAGCGACCGACCAAGCCCATAGGTCCTATCGGCCTGGCTCGTGCCCCCGCCCCTCACCCCGGCCCTCTCCCGGTGGGAAAGAGAGACGAGTCTGCTCTCCCCCTGGGCCCCTGTCCCTCCGGGAGAGCAGTCCGTGGCTCACGGGCAAAGAGCGGGGCTTTCGGTGAGGACTTGCCGCTCGTAAGCGCTTGCATGCCAGCTACTTAGCGCCTTGCCTCTCCCAGCCGTCGGGTTCGTCGCCGCGGTTTGACAGTGCACCGGAGCCACCCTATACTTACAATGGGCCTACCCGCCACACGCCTCAGCACCCACCGTCTAGCCTTTGTTGTCTGGGGAACTGGACACGTGAATGAGCCAACCCGCCAGGACGTGCGCCCCGTGGGCGACATCGTTCGCGAGATCAGCGCCGTGGACGACGCCCAGCTCCAGCAAGCCGCACAGGTGGCCGAGGTGACCGGCAGGAAGCTGGGCGAGGTGCTCGTCAACAGCGAGATAATCACGCCGGAGGACAAGCAGCGGAGCCTCGGCCGCCAGTGGGGCATCGAGTTCATTGATCTGCGGGAGTACGCCTTCAGCGACAAGGCCGTCAAGGCCGTGCCCGACTACCTGCTCAAGGAGCACAAGGTCATCCCGCTCAAGCTCGATGGCAATGTGCTCACCCTGGCCATCACCGACCCCCTCAACGTGCGCGCCATCGACGAGATCCGACTGGTCACAGGCTTCGATATCGAGCCGATGATCGCCGTCGAGGAGGAGGTGATCGCCGCCCTCGACCGCTACTGCGGCATCACCACCGAAGACGTGACCCACCAGCTCGAAGACGCCAGCAACCAAGCTGCCGAAGCCATCGAGGTGGACGACATCGACGCCAGCGACACCGAGGATCTGCGGTACAGCGAGGACGAGCCGGTGATCGTCCGCCTCGTGGGCCTCATCCTGGCCGGCGGCATCAGCGCGGGAGCATCCGACATCCACGTCCAGCCCGAGGAGAAGAACCTGCGGATCCGCTACCGCGTCGACGGCGTGCTCCAGGATGCCCCGGCTCACTCCTGGCGCTACGGCCGCGCGATCGCCGCTCGCCTGAAGGTCATGGCTCGCATGGACATAGCGGAGAAGCGGCGTCCCCAGGACGGACGCATCTCTTTCAACTCGAACGGCAAGCGCTACGACCTGCGCGTATCGAG
>CAZDNN010000636.1:0-3745 GCA_964506385.1 uncultured Planctomycetota bacterium | reverse complement strand
GGTTTGCTGGCGAGCGGCCTTGTCGTCTCGGAGGGCCTTGAGGACCTTCTCGGAACGCTCGGGGGTGGCGGTGGCGACGTCGATTTGGGTGAGGAGGCGCCGGCAGGCTTCGTCCTTGGGCCGCAGGGCCTGGGCGCGGGTGAGGAGGGCGCGCGCCTGGGCGTAGGCCCGCTGCCGGACCAGGAGCTGGGCCTGGTGGACGAGGCGGTCGAACTCCGCGGCGTCCTCCTGGCGCTGGGCCTGGCGCTGCTGGCGGAGCTGCTCGAGGAACTGCGCGGGGTCGCCCTCGGCGCGTGCGGGGGCGGTGCTCAGGGGGAGCAGGCAGGCCGCGAGGAGCGCGAGAATGGGAAGTCGAGTCGCCGGAGCCATGGGTCGGCAGGTCGGGGCGGTGGCTGGGGGCGTGGTCACGCCATGCCTCCTTTCATTGCCGCGATGGGCCGCGCCCCGTCCTCGCCGAGGAGGGGCGACAGAGGGCTATTCTAGCGAACGGTGTCGATGCGATCAACCCAAATCCTCACATGGCGCACCTTCGCTCCCCACGCGGGGATGCACCAGATGTCCAGCGCCGCCGCCTAGCGGCGGTGGCTGCGTGTGGGCCGCCGGCGGGGCGGAGGCCCCATTTCTTCCATCATCTCGGGCGTCATCTCTTCGTAGCCCGGCGGGACTTCAGGCCGCCGGCGCTTGCTCCTGTCACGGAGATCGCGCCCGGTTCTCGGTTTCGGGGTGACGATCCGCTCGAGCCACAGCTCGCGCAGGCGGTTCTTGCGATCGCGGATGATCACCTTCTGCTTCGGCACGTACTTGTAGGTGGTGATCTTGACGGGCTTGCCGTCGATGGAGATCATGACCTCGTTTTGCTGGAGCTGCCGTCCGTCGGGCACGATGTCCACCAGGACGTGGCGGGTCACGTAGTTCTGCCCGCCCGCGTCCTCTTCCTCCCCCTCGAGCCCTTCGCGCAGCGGCGGCTCGCCCCGGACGTCGGGCGAGGCGGCCACCCCAGGCGGGGGGATGGCCGTGGTGCCCGTGCCCTCCGCGTCAGTCTCCTCGGCGTCAGCCTCCGGCTTCCCCGGCGCCTCGCCGATCCATTCGCCGACGGGGACGGTGAACTCCCGGGACTCGATCGGGTCCGTCCGACGGCCGATGAACACCACGATCTTCGCCTTCCTCACCCCGTTCACCACGCGGTCGCCAGTGTATGCGAAGGTGAATTTCTGTGCGGTGGTGATCGAGTAGCCTGGGCCGGGCGTCTTCTTGCCGGAGGAGGCGTACCTGCTGTCGAGGAGCTGCTCGTTCTCATCCAGGGCAACCGCCTCGATCCAGTAGGTGTACTGGACCTCGGACTCCACGCTGCTGTCGACGTGGAGGAACTGGCTTCGGCCCGCTTCGGGTCGGAACTCGCGGTCGAGCTCCCTGCGGTCGGGCTCGCGGCGGCCTGGGACGGGCATTACGGGGGGCGCGCCGCCCTCCATCATCTCCTCCGGGGTCATGCCAGGCGGCGGGATGTCGTAGCGCGGGGCACGGGGCCGGGGCACGACGGGCGGGGCCATGGGGTCGTAGCGCGGGTCGTAGCCAGGAGGCATGTCCTCCATCATCGGCTCCATCTCCCGCGGCCGGCGGGTCCGGCGCCGGCTGCCTCCCCGGCCCTCGACGCGGCCGATGGGGAGCCTCTTTGCGTCCCCCTCGGCCTGGCGGTAGATGTTGAAGTAGTCGGCGTGAACCCACTCGATGCTCTTCTTTCTCGTGCTCGTGGACGTTGTGTCCTGCCGCGGCATGGGCTGCTCGCTGAAGCGGACGACGACGTGGCCGAGCTGCTCTTCCTCGACCAGGACGGCGACGGGCGCCAGGACGGCGACGGGCGTCTCCACCTCCCCTTCGTAGACGCGGACCACGACGCGGACCTTGTTCTCGTTCTCCAGGTTGCCCTGGTAGCCGATCCAGCCGCCTGGTTTCTTCGCGGCGAAGGTCAGGACCTTGCGGGTCTGCGGGTCAATGGTGACCTCGACCTCGGAGGGTGGGCCTGTGGGCAGCGCGGTGACCGCGGCGGCCGTGCGGGAGCGGCCGGCGAGGAGTGCGCGGAGGAAGTAGTCGGGGATCGGCCACGACTCGAGCTTCCCCACGAGGGGAGAGGAGAGCTCGCGGGTGGCTTTCATGCGAGCCAGCTTCTCAGGATCGGTGGTCGGCTCGGCGGGAACTACGAGGCGGACGGTCTCGAGCATGACCACGGTCTGCGGCCAGAAGGGGTCGTGCGCCAGGGCCGTGGCGCTGGGGACCTGGCCCTTGAGGAACGGGCTCACGATGTCTACGTAGTAGTTGGGCGCCTTCTCCGGCGGCTCGATGGGCAGCTTGCCGCCGGCGCCGTCCCGCTGGCCCGCCGGCTCCTCGCCGGGCGACATGAACGACAGCACGTTCCAGATGACGAACAGCACGACGAGGGCGAGGAACGCCTTGTCGCAGTAGCGGAACGCGGTGCTCTTGATCTGGTCGAGATTCATCGCAGCGTACTCCCTTCGGGAGCGACGGCCCCCGCGCGCCGTGCATGCCTCGGCTGAGGACCACGGGCCCTTGCCGCCGGGCGGTCCGTTATCTTCCTGGCGTGGCCTTTGCCACGCCTTCTTCGCTCTCTGCGGGCTTGAAGATCACGAGGCGGAACTCCAGCGCGATCTTCGTGCCGTCGCCCATCTCCAGCGTCACGGGATAGGTCGCGCCCTCGAAGTGCTCGTCGGGGCGGAAGGTGACGTTGAGGGTCTCGCCGTTCTCGCTGACCTGTTGCGCCGTCTCCAGGCCGGTCCGCAGGGCCTGCCAGAGGACGCGGTTGTTGGACTGCTTGGCCTTGATCCAGGCGTCGAGCCACCTGGCGAGCTTGGCCTTGCTGTTGACCCGGTCGCCGGTGAAAGATGCCTTGGCGATGTCGAGGTTGAAGTCGGTGACCTGGATGAGGAGATGCCCCTCCACGAGGCGCTCCTCTGGTGGTGCTGCGGTGGAGCCCGAAGTGACGGGCGCTCCCGGACCAGGGGCCACGGGGACCTGCCCGGGCGGCATGGCGGGCGGCACGCCGCCTTCCATCATCTCCTCGGGGCTGCGTGGCCTGGGCTCGTACATGGGCGCCGTGGGCTCCATCATGGGGGGGGCCTCCATGGCGCCTTCGGGCGGGACCCCGCGGTCGAGGCCAGGCATCCGTCCTGTGGGGCGCTCGCGCATGCGGGCGGCGGTGGACAGGTTCTTCTTGGACTTGCCGCGGGCGATCTCGAGGACGGCCTCGACCCGACAAGGCACGTCGGCCTTGTGGAGCTCCTCGACGAACCGAGGGAGCATGGGATAGGGGCAGCGCACGACGACGTCGGCGGTGATGGGGGTGAACAGGGTGCCCTGCGTCTCCTGCTCGGCGTCGGGCATGACCGGACGGCCTCGCGCGCCAGGGGCGCCGCCGCGGCCGATCTTGAGGGGGTCCAGCTCGGCGATCTCAGCGGCCAGCGCCTTGTCCACGATGGTCTCGATGAGGTTGAATTCCTTCTGGGCAGCGTAGATGTCGCCCACGGTGATGGTGGAGGGCGTGAAGGCGGTGTCGGAGGCGAGGCTGAGGCCGCCGCGGTCGATCCAGAGCTTCTCGGCCCGCTTGACCAACTTCTCGGCGTGCTCGTTGTAGGCGTCCTGGAACGCAGATCGCTCGAGGCCGCCCACCCGAGTTGTCCAGGGGGTGATCTTTGCGCGGAAATCGGCGAGCTCGTCGCCTGGGAAGAACGCCTCG
>CAZDNN010000635.1:0-3755 GCA_964506385.1 uncultured Planctomycetota bacterium | reverse complement strand
TACGGCGATCGAGGGCCACGGCATGTCCATCTCCATCGGCCTGCCCGACCGCACCCTGGCGCCCTTCATCGGCGAGGACTTCGACCCGGAGCTGGCCACGAGCCTGTGCGGGGCCTTCATGCTCAAGGTCGCGGCCAACTCACTGTTCGGCCGCGGCTCGAAGACCCAGCCCATCACCGTCGGCGGCCTCGACCACCGCGGCAGGGACCGCTGCAATGCCCTTACCCGTTGCTTCCTCGACGCCTGCGAGCGGGTGCGCGTGGGCGACCCCCACCTGTTCCTCCGCTGGCACGAGCGCATCGACCCCAGCATCAAGCAGCGCGCCGCCGAGATGCTCGCCGCGGGCGTCAGCATGCCGCTCCTGGTCCACGACGTGCCGACCGCCCAGGGCTTCATCGGCGCCGGCGTCGCGCCTGAGGACGCCTGGGACTACTGCGTCATCGGCTGCAACGAGCTGGGCATCCCGGGCCGCGCGCAGGAGACCTCTACGTCCACGAGCGGCACCATCCAGCATCTCGCCCTGCTCAACCAGACCCTCCTCGACCACCCCGACCCCGACGCCATCGCCGACATGCCCGAGCTGCTGGCGTGCCTCGAGCGGACCATGGCCCACCACGCGTCCCGCGCCAGAGAAGGGTGGGCCAGGCGGCGTCCCCACGTCGCGGGGAACGTCCCGACGCCCTTCACCTCCGCCCTCATGCGGGGCTGCATCGCCCGCGGGCAGGATCTGCTCGAGGGCATGGCCTACCACTTCCCCAGCCTCTACGAGCGGGGCCTGACCAACGCCGCCAACGCGCTCGCGGCGATCGACGAGCTCGTCTTCCAGACGCGATCGGTCGGGATGGGGGAGCTGGTGGCCGCGCTGCGGAACGACTTCGCCGACGGCACCCTCCGCGAGCGCCTGTTGGCCGCGCCGAAGTGGGGGAATGACGACGACCGGGCCGACCGCTGGGCCCTCGAGCTCGTGGCGATGCGCGAACGCGTGCTCGACGCGACCGACGCGCGCTTCGGCCACCCCGCCCACTTCGTCTGCCACGTGGTGCGCAGCCTGCACCACGTGGACGGCCGCCGCATCGCCGCCTCGCCCGACGGCCGCCGCGCCTGGACGCCCATCGCCGACAGCATCGGCGCCGACGCCGGCACCGCCCGCAACGGGCCGACGGCCATCCTCAACAGCGTGCTCAAGCTCGACGCGGCCCACTGCTATCGCGGCGGCACCAACCTCAACCTCACCCTCCCGAGGCGCGACGCCACGCCCGAGGCGATCCTCGCTCTCGTCGAGACCTTCTTCGCCCGCGGCGGCCAGGAGCTCCAGATCAACTGCCTCGACGCCGCCACCCTCCGCGCCGCGCAGGCCGAGCCCGAGCGTCACGGCGACCTCGTGGTGCGCTTCGCCGGCTTCAGCTTCCGCTTCATCGACCTCGCCCCCGCCGAGCAGGCCGAGCTGATCGCCCGCGCACAGGTCGCCGAGAGCTAGCCGTCCGCGCGCGGCTCCCAGTCGGGATTCGGCTCCGGGATCTTCGCGCCGACATCCTGAAGCCACTCATGGAGGCGGGCCTGGAGGTGGCGGGCGACGAGGGGCTCGGCGGCGGCGAGGTCGTGGTCCTCGCCGATGTCGTCGCGCAGGTGGTAGAGCTCGAGGTGGTGGTCCTCGAAGAACTCGATGAGCTTGTAGTCGCCCGCGCGCACGGAGCAGCCGGGGCGCCCGCCCTGGTTGCTGTAGTGTGGGTAGTGCCAGAAGATGGCCTCGCGTTCGAGCTTGCGCTCGCCGCGCAGGAGGGGGACGATGCTCACGCCGTCGCAGTGGCGCTCAGGCTCGGGCGGCAGGCCGGCGGCGTCGAGGAAGGTCGGGTAGAAGTCGGTGGAGGTCACGGGCACGGTGCACAGGCTGTCGGGGGCGGTGACGCTTGGCCAGCGGACGATCAGGGGCTCGCGGGTGCCGCCCTCGTACATCCAGCCCTTGCCCTCGGCGAGCGGGGCGTTGCAGGTGGGGCTGCCCTCGGAGGTCGAGAGGCCGCCGTTGTCGGAGGTGAAGACGACGACGGTGTCTTCGGCGATGCCCTCGTCGTCGAGCGCGGCGAGGACGCGGCCGATGCCGTCGTCCATGCTCTGCACCATGGCGGCGTAGCCGGGGTCGCTGTGGAAGCGTCGGCGGACGACGCGCTGGTCGCGCTTGTGCTCGCAGGGGTAGTGCTCGCCGGGCTCGAAAGGATCCTGCTGGTCGAGGCCGAGCGACGCGGCCTTGGCCGTGTACTTCTCGACGAGTGCCGGCTTGCCCTGGATGGGGATATGGACGGTGTAGTAGCAGAGGTTGAGGAAGAAGGGGCGGTCGGGGTCGCGGGTCCTGATGAGGCGGACGGCCTCGTCGCTGAGGCGGTCGGTGAGGTACTCGCCGTCGGGGCCGTCGGGCAGCATGGGGTTGTGGTAGGGGGCAAAGTAGCTGCGGGGCATGCCCGCGGACCAGCCGCCGACATTGATGTCGAAGCCGTGGTGGTGTGGCCAGTAGGGCTCGTCGCCGAGGTGCCATTTGCCCACGTGCCAGGTCTGGTAGCCGCCCTCGCCGAGGGCGCGTGCGACGGTCTTCTCCTCGCGGGGCAGGTAGTGGAGGTAGGGTGCCGAGAGGAGCCGGCCCCTGGCCTCACCGGCAATGAAGTTGGTGATCTGCACCCGCGCGGGGTACCTGCCCGTCATGATGCTCGCGCGGGTCGGCGAGCAGACGGGGCAGGCGGCATAGGCGTCGGTGAAGCGCATGCCCTGCTGCGCCAGGCGGTCGAGGTGGGGCGTCTCGTAGAAGGGGCTGCCGTAGCATCCCAGGTCGGTCCAGCCCAGGTCGTCGATGAGGATGAGCACGAGGTTCGGCTGCGCCATGGCAAGGCATCCTGACAGAGCAAAGGTGCCTGTGCACTATAGCGGCTCTGGGAGGGATTGCAAGAGCAGCAGGAGCGGGCGAGAGGGATCGAGGATGACATGGTGAGGGGCGGCGGTCTTACAGGGCGCCTGTGGGGAGGGGGGCACAAACGCCGAGGTAGGTAGACCGCCGCCCCAGGAAGAGCCCACGCGCGGAGGCGGAGTCTGATTAGGAAGGGAGGGGGCACCTGGCAGACTCGCAGATCCCCCGCGCGTGGAACTTCGGTCTCTAGTTGTCAATGGAGGAGACGGTTGGGCCACCCCACGCTCTGCCCAGCGTCCCTTCCGCTCCTTATGCTATCAGGAACGCCGGGCGGATTCAAGGCCCGTTTGCCAAATTTTCGCGCCAGGCGCTACTCCGCGAACTCGATGTGGTCGTAGTCCTCGTGCAGATGGAAGTTGGGCTGGCGCAGGCGCGCCGTGGAGCTCATCTCCCTGTCCTCAAGGTACACGGAGTAGTTGTAGCGACAGACGGCGATGCGCCAGCGGTCACCGAGCTGCGGCTTCGCCGTGTCGGGCTCGAACGCCTTGAGCGGTATGGCCGCCTCGACGATCCAGCCTTTGTCCTTGTCCCGCCACTCATTGAGCGTGCCCTTGACGATGACGGCCGACCGCACGCCGGACTCCCAAGGCGTGTACCGTCCCAGCGAGCCCGACCCGCGCCGCGGGATCAGCAGGTCCAGCGTCGTGTTCCGCGGCGTCACGTGGATCTCGTAGTAGTGGTGCGCCGTGTCGCTCGGCTTGAGAAACAGCTCGGCCACGTCGTCCTCCCACGTGTGCGAGTCATGCTGGGTGAGGACCCCGTAGACGTCGTCGTCCTCCATCACCATCGCGAAGTACAGATGCTC
>CAZDNN010000634.1:0-3757 GCA_964506385.1 uncultured Planctomycetota bacterium | reverse complement strand
GATCTACACTCTTTCCCTACACGACGCTCTTCCGATCTACCGACGTCCCGGCCCGCTCGAGATAGAAAGGGAACAGGTCCACGCCCTGGAGGCCCCAGTCCGTGGCCTGTTCGAGGAAGGCCCGCCAGTCGAGGGTCTTGCCCTCGGCGTCCCGCGGGTCGCCCATCAGCATGTGCCCGACCTTCATCGGCCTTGTCTCCGGGAGTGTGGTTGGGTCAGTGGGTTCCCTGTTCGCGCTTGCCGGCCGACGCCGGCTCGGGCTCCTGGCCAGGCAGCGGCGCCCCAGTGACAAGGCTGTACAGGACATCTGGGCAGAGGTCGACTCCGTTGGGCCAGACCAAGGTATCGACTTCTGGGTCGACTCGCACTTGGCGGAAGACCTCAACGTCCTCCAGAGGCGCGAACACGCCTCCACGGCCGACGATCCGCTCGCGGAGATCGATCTCGCCGCGCACGCCGTCCGTGAACGTAACCTCGAGTGTGAAGTCACGGATGTGACGTACGGCCTTGATTCGCGGGAGCACCGTGCTCTCCTTTCACTGGAGGGGAGCGATCCGCTCGGCAGGCTGGCTTTGGCTGACTCGTCGCCAGTTCTCGGCCAGTTCCCGCTGGTGCAGAGCTGCCCACTCGATGATCATTGATGCCGCCCGGCGGGGCAGGTCGCCGTGAAGGATGCGTATCGGGCTGATGGCCACCACGGCTTCATAGCCGCCGTAGCGAGCGTGGAAATGCGGCGGCGCGTGGTCGTCGAAGTACATGCGGATGATGATACCAAAGAAGCGGCTGATCTCGGGCACCGATCAAGTCCCTCCTCGCCTCCAGTATAGCCCAATCGCTCAGGGCTGTGCAATAAGCGGGTACTGTCTGGCTGCTTCAGAACAGCTCCTGCTGCCCCTCGCGCCTGCGGCCGAGGTGTCGGTAGGCGGCCTCGGTGACCTCGCGGCCCTTGCGGGTGCGCTTGAGGAAGCCCAGCTTCAGGAGGAAGGGCTCGACGAGGTCCTCGATGTTGTCGGTGTCCTCGTTGAGGGTGGCGGCGATGGCCTCGAGGCCGACGGGGCCGCCGCGGTAGAAGTCGATGATGGTGCGGAGGTACTTGCGGTCGTGGGCGTCGAGGCCCTGTTCGTCCACGCCCTCGAGCTCGAGCGCGTCGATGGCGACGGGCTGTGTCACCGCCCCGTCGGCCTTGACGGCCGCGTAGTCGCGGACCCGCCGCAGCAGGCGGTTCGCCACGCGGGGCGTGCCGCGCGCGCGGCGGGCGATCTCGTCGAGCGCCGCCTCCTCGATCTCCAGTTCCAGCAGGTGGGCGGAGCGCCGCAGGATCTCCTTGATATCGTCCTCGGGATAGAAGTCCACGTGGTAGGTGATGCCGAAGCGCTCGCGCATGGGCTTCGAGATCAGCCCCGCCCGCGTCGTGGCGCCGACGAGGGTGAAGGGGTGGAGGGTGACGGGCACGGTCTTCGCGAAGGGGCCTTTGTCCACGATGAAGTCGATACGGAAGTCCTCCATCGCGGGATAGAGGAACTCCTCGACGGCGGCGGGGGTGCGGTGGATCTCGTCGATGAACAGCACGTCGCGGGGCTCGAGGTTGGTGAGCAGGCCGAGCAGGTCGGCGGGCCGCGCGAGCGCGGGGCCGGAGGTGACGGAGAGCTTCGAGCCGATCTCGTTGGCGATCACGTGGGCGAAGGTCGTCTTGCCGAGGCCGGGCGGGCCGTGGAAGAGCACGTGCTCGAGGGGCTCGCCGCGTCCCTTGGCGGCCTCGAGCGAGATGCTCAGCCGCTCGACCACCTCGCGCTGGCCCACGATCTCGCCCAGCCGCTGAGGCCGCAGGCTCCAGTTGAACTCCTCTTCCTCCGCCCCCATCGACTCCGCCGAGATGATCCGTTCGCGTTCGTCGGGCATGTTGCCGCGTTCCTCTATCTGGTATGGTCACCTGCCGGTTGGCCGCCGTCGCGCCACGATCGCTGTCGAGCATCAGCCGACGCGACTCCCTCTCCCGCCGGGAGAGGGAAACCGAGGGGATGCCCGGCTCCAGTGGGCCGCGGTCGCAGCCCTGGTTGCTCCGTGCGCCTGTGTCACTTGCCCGCGCGGGCGCGGAAGGCCTCCTGGACGAGCTCCTGGGCGCTGGCGATGTCGGGCCTGGCGTCGAGCACCTTGGCGATGATGGCGTCGGCATCGCTGGCGCGGTAGCCGACCTGGAGGAGCACCTCGCGGGCCTCGAGGGCGAAGGGCTCCTCCTCGGGCTTGCGCCTGGCGGGCGCCGCGAGCGGTTCGCCGGCAGGCAGGAGGGCGAACTTCCAGACCTTGCCCCGCAGCTCGGCGATGATCTTGTCGGCCATCCGCTTGCCGATGCGGGGGAGCTTGGCGAGGGTCTTGGCGTCGCCGCTCTCGATGGCCGCGGCGATCTCGCCGACGGGGATCGTCAGCGCGCGCAGCGCCGTCTTCGAGCCCAGATTGCCCACTGTGGTCAGCAGCTCGAAGAACGCCCGGTCCATCTCCTCGGTGAAGCCGAGGAGCCGCGGCCGCATGTTGCCGGCGCCGCCGGCGCCCTCGATGTAGTAGAGGGTATGGAGGGTGATCTCTGGCCGGCTGTCGAGGTCGGCACGCCGCGCCATCCGCTCCGCCAGGCCGCTGGGCAGCATCACCTCGTAGAAGATGCCCCCGACCTCGACGATCGCCGAGTCGCCCCGCATCCCCGCCAGCCGCCCCTGTATCTTCGTGATCATGCGGAGTTTCCGATTTCCGATTGCCGATTGCCGATTGCGTCGGACATCGCTACGCCCCCCACGCTTCGCGGGCGACGACGTTGCAGTGGCAGAGGGCCACGGCGAGGGCGTCGGCCACGTCGGCCGGTTCGGGCAGCGTCTTGAGGCGCAGGGTGCTCTGGATCATCCGCTGCATCTGCTCCTTGCTGGCGCGGCCGTTGCCGGTCAGCGCCTTCTTGATGCGGGTCGCGCCGTAGGTCACCACGGGCACGCCGGCCTCGGCGGCGGCCAGGAGCATCACGCCGCGGGCGTGGCCCATGAGGATCGCCGTCGTCGGATGGCCGTAGTGCGAATAGAGCTCCTCGACGGCGATCGCCTCGGGCTCCAGCTCGCGGATGATCTCCAGCACGTTCAGATGGATCTTCCGCAGGCGGTCCGGCAGCGACGCATCGTCGTCGCTGCGCACGACCCCCGCCTCGAGCACCCGCGCCCGCATGCCGTTGGCTTCGAGCAGGCCGTAGCCCGTCACCCGCAGTCCGGGATCGATGCCGAGGACGCGCATGGACCCTCACTTCCTCGCCGCCATTGTAGAGCGGCCGGCCCGGCCTGTCAAAGAGGGGGATGGACAGAACACGACCCCAGATCGCCGCGCCTTCGGGCCCTCCGCGTACCCCGCCGCTCCCATGCCCCGCCGGCGTTCGCGCGCGAGGAGGATCTCGCAGTTCAACAACTCCGCGATCCTACCCAGATCCCTCCCCGGACGGGATACGCCACAGGTACCTTCCGACATCCCAGAGCTCCCGGATCAACCTCGTCCGGCGCCGGTCGCATGCCCCGTGGCCGCGCGAGCGCGGGAGGAGGATCTCGGAGTTCAACAACTCCGAGACGCTACCCAGATCCCCCCCCGGAGGAGATACGCCACAGGTACCTCCCGAGATCCCAGAGTTCCCGGATCCTCTGCGTCCCGCGGGGGTCCCATGCCCCGTGGCCGCGCGAGCGCGGGAGGAGAATTACGGACTTCAACAACTCCGTAATTCTTCTCAGATCCCGCCCGG
>CAZDNN010000633.1:0-3759 GCA_964506385.1 uncultured Planctomycetota bacterium | reverse complement strand
AGCGTGCCAATCGCCTGCGGCGGCTCGGCGGCACTTCAGCCGGCTGAATAGTCACTTCTTCTCGTCTTCCTTCCTGGGCGCGAGCTCGAGCTCATCGAGCTTGTTCTGCTCCTCGTAGAGGTCGAAGAGGAGGCGCTTGGCCTGCGCGGCGGTGATCTTGGAGCCGCTGTTGGCCAGACGCTTGGCGAGTGCCTCCGCCTTCTCGTACTTCTTGGCGCAGCGCGCGGCGTGGGCGGCGGAGAGCAGATAGCGGTCGCGCTGAGCGTCGCTCGTGGCGAGGCCCGCGGCGGCCTCATAGGCGGCGAGAGCCTCGTCCACCATGTTCAGGCGCTGGTAGATGCCGGCCACGCGGCTCTGGGCCTCGGGGTTCTTGGGGTCTTTCTCGGCCATGGCCTTGGCGTAGGCCACGGCCTTGTCCTGCTGGTTGTTCTGGACGTAGAGGTGGACGAGTCGGCTGGCGAGGAACGCGGCGTCTCGCGGCTCCTTGGCGATGAGCTTCTCGAGGAGGACGATCGCCTTGTCGTACTGGCGCGCCCGCTCGTAGGCGCTGACGAGGTGGAGGGCGGTGTCGCGATCGTCGGGGTCGGCGGCGGCGAGCTTCTCGGTGATCGCGAGCGCCTTGGCGGGATCGGGCTTGACGCTCGTGTAGATGAGACGCAGGATGGCGAGGGTGTCGGCGTCGTCGGGCTTCTCCTCAACGCGGGCCTCGTAGCGCGCGACGGCGGCGTCGAGCTTGCCCGCACGCTTCCAGAAGCTGAGGAGTTGGCGCCTTGCGAGGTCCTTCTCGTAGCGGTTCTCGGCGGCCTTGAGCCACTCCTGGTAGACGGCCTCGGCCTTGTCGTGCTGGCCCATCCGCTCGTAGACGGCGGCGAGTGTCGTGCGGTATCGCCGAGTCTCGTAGCTCCGTTCGCCGCCTGCGAGGTTCTTCACGGCCTCCTCGATGAGGGGCAGGGCCTTGTCGAGTTCCTTCTTGCGCAGGTGGAGCTGGCCGAGGCGGAAGGCATAGGCGGCGCGCCGTGGGGCGTCCTTCTCGCGCTGGTATGCCTCGCCGAAGGCTTCCTCCGCGGCGGCCCACTGCCTGTACTGGACATGGGTCTCGCCGAGGGTGGCGAAGTACTGGGCAGGGAGCTTCTCACGCGGCGTGTCGGGGCCTTCGGGCAGCTCCGCGCCGGGGACGCCGGGCCGCCGAGGCGCGGGGCGCCGGGGCACGGGCCGGACCGGCTGAACGGGCGGCCTCGGCGCGGCGGCGCCCAGGACACTGCCTGCTCCCAGAGCGACGATGGCCACAACGCTCACGGTGGTCACGAGCCTGCCTTTCATGCGGTTCCTCCTTGCACAAGGCGGAGCTCTGGTGTCGGCCTACTCGGGGGCCATGGCTGCGGCCCAGGCAGCGGCGAGGTCGTCGGCGTCCACGTCGCCGTCGCCGTCGGCGTCGCAGGGGTAGACGGGGCTGGTGGCCGTGCTGTCGCCGCGGAGGTCGGTGGCCTTGATGAAGGCGTAGTCGAGCGCAGTGGCCGAGCCGCTGCGGTCCACGTCCCCCGCTGCATTGGTCGTCTCGGCGGCGACCTGGACCTGATTCGACGTGCCACCGGCATTGCGCGCCTGGGCGTGGAACTCATAGGCGGTGGCGGGGTCGAGCCCCATGATGCGGACGCCCTCCCACTGCGCCGCCGAGTAGTACAGCGGCACGGCCGACGTGGCGCGGGCCTCCCAGCGAACGTCAGGGCCGGGCAACGCATCGGTGATCTCGAACCACATGCCAGCCGCGCCGAGGCGCACGCCGTACTCCGCGTCGTCGAGGTTACCGTTCGAGTCGATGCTCTCGGCGGTGAAGCCGTGGGGCGCGGGGCCGGTGGGGTTGATGTGCTCGCCGACGAAGGAGGCCATGTCGAGGGCAAGCGCGCCCGGGTCGTTCGGCGGCACCATCGTCCAGGGGGTCTCGTCGGCCCCCACGTCCACCGTCGTCTCCTGGATGCGGGGGTCGCCGTCGATGTCCTCGGACAGGTCGCCGGGGACAAGTGTGTTGCTGCCGCGCGCGATGCAGGGAGAGGTGACGGTGAGGCGGAAGCCGCCGACGTGGTCGCCGGTCGTGTTGAACTCGGGGTCGGCGTCGAAGTTGCCGCCGCCGTCGATCGCGCCGGGCGGCAGGCCGCCCTGGACGTCGCAGCTCGTGAGGGTCGGCTGGGACCCCGCATCGTTGTTGTAGAGCTGGCTGCCGCTCGCCGCGGCGTTCCCCCACAGCAGGCAGTTCGAGACCGCGGGCGAGGAGGAGATGATGTTGAACATCCCTCCGCCGTTCCCCAGCGCAGTGTTCGAGCCGAAGGTGCAGTTGACGACGGTCGGCGAGCCGTCGCTGGTGGACATCCCGGCGCCGTGCTGGGCGCCGTTGCCGGCGAGCAGGCAGCTACCGACGGTGGGCGCCGAGCCGCTGTTGTAGATGCCGCCGCCGTAGATCGCGGCCGTGTTGTCGGCGAAGGTGCAGCGATAGACCTTTGCGGACGAGCTGGAGCGGATGGCCATGCCGCCGCCGGAGCTCCCTGCCTCGTTGCTGAGGAAGAGGCAGCCGGTGACGGTAGGCGATGCGCCGTCGCAGTCGATGCCGCCGCCGTAGAGGTCCGCCTCGTTGTCCTGGAACCGGCAGCCGGTGATGGTCGGCGCGGCGCCGCTGACGCAGGCAATCCCACCGCCCGAGTCGGTGGCCTCGTTGTTGCCCAGGATGCACTGCTCGATGGTGGGCGACGTGCCGTCGCAGTAGACGCCGCCACCTGCCGCCGCCCTGCCATTCTGGACGGTGACGCTCTCGAGCCGCGAGCCGGAGGAGCCGGCGCCGAAGGTGACGCACGTGCCGGCCAGGCCGCCGTCCACGACGGTGAGGTTAGTGTGCGGGTCGGTGTCGCGGTTCGCCTCGGAGAAGTCTCCGCCGCCGGGATAGGTGCCGCCGAGGTAGCCGCCCTGGATCGCAACGGCCTTGCCCGAGACGGTCAGTCGCTCGTTGTATGTCCCGGTAGCAACCTTCACCGTGCCGCCGTCGGCGACGGCGTCGATGCCTTCCTGGATCGTGTTGTAAGGCCAGGTGGCGGTGCCGTCCTCGGTGCCGGTCTCGTTGCTGTCGTCCACACACACGTCGCTGACGGGCACGCTGGCAAGGGCCGCGTAGGCATTGAGCCGGCCGCTAGTGGCGCAGAGGCCGGAGAGGGCAGCCTTGACGTCCACGTTGTCGAGGATCGTCTGGCGGACCTGGCTGTAGGTCAGGCTGGGCGACTGGGACCAGATGAGGGCGGCCGCGGCGGCGACGTGGGGCGCGGCGACGGACGTGCCTTCGAGGTACGTGGGGAACGCCTCGCCGTAGGCCGTCTCGTACTCCGTGCCGCCCAGGCTGGAGACCTCGACGTGGTAGATCTCGGGGGCCTCGGGGCTGTTGCTGGAGCCGTTGGTGTGCCACACGAAGCGCACCTTCATGTTGGCATTGCCGTAGGCGGTGGCGTCGGCATACCACGGGCCGATGCCTGAGCCTTCGGCCGTGTGGCGCTCGATCTCCTGCCAGTTCGCGCCGTCGTGGACCTCGACGGCGAGGTAGTCGCCGCTCCCGATGTCGCAGCTATAGCGGTAGTAGACGAGCAGGTCATTCGTACCCGCGGTGTTGAAGGACGACGTGGACTCGAGCCAGGTGTGCACGTTGGCGGCATAGGGCACCCTGCCGTCGGCCGTCGCGCCGTCGAGCTCCTCATCGTCTACCAGCGTGATGTGCACGGGCGCCCA
>CAZDNN010000632.1:0-3759 GCA_964506385.1 uncultured Planctomycetota bacterium | reverse complement strand
ACTGGCGCATGTTGCTCATCACGGGCGACGCGCGCTACGCCGACCTGATGGAGACCGTCCTCTACAACGCGATGCTCTCGGCCTGGGGACTCGACGGCAAGAGCTACTTCTACTCCAACCCCCTCGCCCGCGCCGGCCGCGACGTGCCGCTGCTCAGCAACGACACGCCGCAGCGGTGGGAGACCCATAAGTGCTACTGCTGCCCGCCCAGCGTCGCCCGCACTGTCGCGAAGCTCGGCGGATGGGCCTACGGCCTCACTGACGACGGCGTCTGGGTCCATCTATACGGCGGCAATACCCTGAGCGCGAAGCTCGCCGACGGCTCGCCGCTGAAGCTGACCCAGAAGACCGGCTATCCGTGGGACGGCAAGGTCGCGATCGCCATTGACGAGGCTGGGCGAGAGGCGTTCGCCGTGATGCTGCACATCCCCGCCTGGGCCGACGCCGCGAGCATCAAGGTGAACGGGGAGGATGCTGGCGTGGCGGCGACGCCGGGGAGCTACGCCGCGATCCGGCGCGCGTGGAAGGCAGGCGACCGCATCGAGCTGGACCTCCCGATGCGTGTGCGGCTCATCGAGGCCCATCCGCTGGTCGAGGAATGCCGTGGCGAGGTCGCCGTCATGCGCGGGCCGATCGTCTACTGTCTGGAGTCGCCCGACCTGCCGAAGGGCGTCCGTCTCGACCAGATTGCGCTCCCCGCCGACGTCGAGCTGACGCCGCACCACGACCCCAAGCTCCTCGGCGGCGTCACCGTCCTCGAAGGGCAGGCCGTCGTCAGGGGATTGAGCGACGCGCTCTACGCCGAGCCGAAGCCCGATCGCAGGGACCGGGCGGCGATCCGCCTCGTTCCCTACTACGCGTGGGCGAACCGCGGCGTCTCCGAGATGGCCGTCTGGCTCCCGCTGGCCGCGGCGCGCTGACCGCCGCGACGCCGTCAGCGGAGCATCCCGTCCATCAGGCGCAGGGCGTCCTCCACCCAGCCGCCGTCCCAGTGGTGCCGCCGCTTCGGCCCGTCGGCGTAGCCGTGGGGGATCCGCAGCCGATCCATCAGGGCGTGGAGCTGCTGGTGGTGCTGGCGGAAGTTGCCGTAGCCGAAGTGCGCCAGCCGCTGGCGGCCGCGGACGGCCTCGGCGCGCTGCTCCAGCAGCGTCGGGATGCGGTAGCGCTCGAAGTTCGTCTGCGTCCCCACGATCGCCGCCATGCCGTAGGTGGGCTTCGACATCAGGAACGGCGCGTCCCACGCCACCGCCGCGCCGAACGCCTCGGGGTGCCGCAGCAGCAGGCTGAAGGCGCCCCAGCCGGACTTGCTGAAGCCGAGCAGGCCCCTGTGCTTCACCTCGTGGGGATAGAGGTCCTCGACCACGGGCACCACCACCTCGAGCAGGTAGCTCTCCTGGCGGAGCCGACGGTTCGTCGGGTGGTCGCAGTACCACGGCAGGCCGCTGAACGAGGGTGCGATGAGGACGAGGCCGTGGCGGTTCGCCGCGTCGAGCGCCTTCATCGTCCTCATGCCGTCGCCGTACCGGGTCTGGAGCTCGGCCTCGACGGGGAGGACGAACAGCACCCGCCGCTTCTCTGGCGGGTCGAGCTGCCTGGGCAGCAGGATGCGCACGACGGTCGGCCTCGCCTGATAGCCCGACCGCAGCCGCACCCACAGCACGCCGTCGCGCTCCTCCGGCTCGGCCGCCTCATAGGGCCCCTCGGCCTCTTGCGCGCCGCGGATCATCGGCCGGTCTCCTCCTCGGTTCGCGCCCGCCGCCACGGCGAGCCAGGCAAGCGTCGAGAGAAACAGCACGGCGCGCAGGCACGTCGTCATACGTCGCCTCCATTCCAGACTCTGCCCGGCGCGCCCGCACCGGGGAGAGCCGAATCTAGCACCCACCGCAGCGCGCGTCAAGGAGCACGGGCCACTTGGGCATGACTCCCGAAAGCGGTAATCCCTCCTCATCATCGTCGTCGTCGTCGTCCTCGTCGTCGATTCGGCTTCCGGTCACCTCTGGCGTCCATGCGAAGCGCCCTTGCAGCCGCGCTCGTATGCCTTCTCTGGTTTCGCTGGTGGCCAAGCTCCTGCTTGGGAACGAGGGAACAGAATCCGAGGACGAGGACGACGACGAGGACGATTGAAGACATGAGCCGGTCTACCGCTATCAGGGGCCATACTCGAGCCACTTGATCGCCGGCTGGATATCGGGTTAACTGTGGTGGAGAGGGTTCCATAGACTGGAGCGCCCATGCGCCGGCTCGCCGCGATCCTGCTGCTCGTCCTGGCAGCCGCCGCCGCACTGGCCGCGGACCAGGCCGCGCCGCGCGTCACGGAGGGCATCCTCGCCGAGGGCACCCGCTGGGAGACGGCGTACGTCGTCAGCGACTCCGGCGTGCCCGGCCCCACGGTCATGGTCGTAGGCGGCGTCCACGGGAACGAGCCGGCCGGCGCCGCCGCCGCCGCGCAGATCCGCCACTGGCCACTTCATCGAGGCAAGCTGGTCGTCGTCCCGAGGGCCAACGTGCCCGCACTGCGCAACCGCAACCGCTACATGCCGACCGAGGAGGACCGCAACCTCAACCGCAACTTCCCCCGCACCGCGAACGAGCCGCCGCGCGGCGAGCTGGCGGCGGCGCTTTGGGACCTCACCTGCAACGTGAAGCCCGACTGGCTGATGGACCTCCACGAGGGCTTCGACTTCCGCAAGACGAACCCCAAGACCACCGGCAGCTCCATCATCCACGTCCCCGGCCCAGTCACCACGCCGCAGGCCCGCCGGATGCTCGACGCGGCGAACGCCACGGTGGCCGACGAGGACAAGAAGCTGGTGCTGCTGCGGAACCCCGTGGCCGGGAGCCTCGCGCGGTCGGCCGCAGATCGGCTCGGCGCCCGCGCCTTCATCCTCGAAACCACCTTCGCGAAGCAGCCGCTGTCGCTGCGCGCCCGCCAGCATCGCCTCATGGTCCACCGCCTGCTCACCGACCTGGGGATGGTGACGTGCGGGGCAGATGTGATGGTGCCGCTGCGCCGCGCCGCCGGCGAGATCCGCGTCGCCCTCTACGATGGCGGTGGCACAAGCGGGTCGAAGGACCGCGTGGCGGCGGCGCTGGCCGGCGTCAAGGGCCTGCGGCTCGAGCGGGTCGGGCCGGGCGACGTCCTGGCCGGCGCCCTCGACCAGTTCGACGTCCTGATCGTGCCCGGCGGGAGCGGAAGCAAGGAGGCCGCGGCCATCACCCCGAAGGGCCGGGAGGCGATCCGCCGCTTCGTCGGGGGCGGGCGCGGCTACGTGGGCATCTGCGCCGGCGCCTACCTCGCAGCCGCCAACTACTCGTGGTCCCTCGCCATCCTCGACGCCGACGTCATCGACCGCAAGCACTGGAAGCGCGGCACCGGCACCGTCCAGATCGAGCTCACCCCCGAGGGCCGCCGCGTCCTGGGCGGCAGGGCAGAGCAGTTCGGCATCCGCTACGCCAATGGCCCGCTGCTCGCGCCGGCCAATCGCCCCGACATCCCCGACTTCGCGGCGCTCGCGCGGTTCCGCAGCGAGATGAACAAGAACGACGCCCCCAAGGGCATCATGCTCGACACCCCCGCCATCGCCTGCGGCGAGTATGGCCGCGGCCGCGTCCTCGTCTCCAGCCCCCACCCCGAATCGACCGACGGCCTCGCCCCCCTCCTGCACAATGCCGTCCGCTGGGCGGCGAAGAGCGTGCCTGCGGATCCCTAGCAGTCCGTGGCAGAAGTCCTTCGCAGACGAGTGCGAGGGATTCGGGCCG
>CAZDNN010000631.1:0-3768 GCA_964506385.1 uncultured Planctomycetota bacterium | reverse complement strand
GCGTCGGTGGGGAAGCAGATGGGCACCTCTGGCACCGAGTACGGCAGGCCGAGCTGCCTCAGCGCCTCGCCGATGCTCAGCAGGCCGCAGAAGCTGTCGCGCCGCGCCGTCGTTGGGGTCAGGACCTCCTCCTCCTGGCAGCCGACGATCAGGATGGGCACCCGCAGGCCGCTCTCCTTGAGGGTGATGGCCACGCCCTGCTCGTCGCCGAAGTTCACGGCCGACACCACGATGCCGTCCACCTGCTTCTCGCGGAAGAGGCGGCCGACCTTGATCGCCTCGTCGAGGGTCTCGACGCAGCCGATCTTCGTGTCCTTGCTCGACGGCACGATCACCGTCGCCCCTGCGCCGCGGAGCACCGCGATCGTCTGCTTCCGCATCTTCGCAGCCAGCGCGTCCGAGAAGAAGCCCCGATTCGCAGGGATGAACCCCAGCCTGACCTTCGGCAGCTTGACCATGGCAACCATCCTCCTTCCTGGGTGTGGCGCGCCCCTCCCCCGTCGTCATCTATAGCGCACGATCCCCTCTGCTGCAAGCATTTCCTGCCGACGCCCATGCGGCGCGCCCCTGACAAGCGACGAGATGCCCTGTCCCGTAGCCGTCCGCGCCCGGGGGACAGTGGCGGAGTTGGGCAACTCCGCCACTCTTCCGAAGCCCAGATCACTTGCAGGCTCTCGCCTGTGCGCTAGAATGAACTGAGGCCGAGTCTGATGTGGAGCCCACTGATGCATGCCACCAGCGCCTGCTCCCTTGCGATGACGCTCCTGGCAGCAGCCGCTGCGCCTGCGGAGCCCTTCGAGCCGCCGGCGGGCTGCCACCTGGTGGCCGAGGACAACTGCGGCGAGCTCGACGCCATGCCCCACGTGGTACGGGGCAAGGAGTACCTCTACCCCACCCACCAGGTCCCCGAGCCCTACGACTACCGCACGATCATCTTCGACAACGCCTTCTGCCTGCTGCGCTACAAGAGGCCGAACCCGCAGGCGGCCTACAAGGTCGATGTGGCCTACGTCAGCCAGAAGGAGGCGAAGCGCGTCCAGCGCCTCGAAGCCAACGGCCACGTCGTCCACGACGCAATGGTCCTGCCCTCCACCATCCCGAGACGGTTCCTCTTCGATATCCCGAAGGCGGCGTACGCCGATGGACGCGACCTCGACCTCAAGTTCATCAACGCCGGCGGCGCCAACGCCGTCGTCTGCTACGTCCGCATCTGGTCTACCGACACGACGCCCCTGCTTGCCTACACGCAGTTCTGGACGCCCCAGGGCCCCATCGAGCGCGACTGGGCGCACCAGGACCGCCTGCGTGGCAAGCCATCGTTCAGCGACTGGCAGGACCCCGCGAAGGAGATCCGCGAGGCCATCGTCCCGTGCATCAACGAGCAGCTCGCCCGCGGGGCGAAGATACTCGCCGATCTGGACCTCTACGGCGCCAAGGAACTCGACGAGAGCCGCCGCGAGCTGGCTGCCGTCGCGACCGCGCGGGATGCGCTGCTCGCGGCCAAGACCCTGGCGCCCGAGCCCTGGTGCAAGGTCTACCGCGAGGCCCGATGGGCCGTGCGTCGGTTGGCCTTCAAGAACCCACTGCTCGAGTGCGACGGCCTGCTGTTCGTCCGACGCCACCATCCCCACACGATGCACCAGTGCTCTCGCCGCCTCGCCGCCTTCACCCTCCCCGGCGGCGGCATCGCCGTCCTGAAGGAGCTGCGGGCCGACGGGAAGGGCGAGGTCGAGTGCATCAGCGACGGCAAGTTCCCCGAGGGGACCTTCAGCCGCCCCGACATCTCCTTCGATGGCAAGCGCATCGTCTTCGGCTACGCGGCAAAGCGGGCGGATGGCGGGCCGGTCTACGACTACGGCCAGATCGGGCGGCTGAACTGGAAGGGCGCCTACCTGTTCGCCGAGCACAAGGTCGGCTACTGCCAGCCCTTCCAGGTCTGGGAGATGCCCCTCGACGGTTCGGCCCCGCCCCGCCAGCTCACCAGAGGCCCGAACGAGAACTCCGACCCCATCTACCTGCCCGACGGCCACATCGCCTTCATGTCCCACCGCTACGGCGGCCTCGTGCAGTGTGGCGACTGGGCGCTCGCCTACTGCGTCCACACCATGAGGCCCGACCCGCCTTCGCGAGGGCGACGAAGCCCCGCTTCGGCGGGCAAAGTCAGCGGCTCTGACATCCGGCAGATCACGATGGCGAAGGACGGCGAGTGGGACCCCGTGCTCCTGGCGGACGGCTCGATCGGCTTCACGCGCTGGGAGTACACGATGAAGTTCTGGTCGCCCATCCAGATGCTCTGGCGGGTCCGGCCCGACGGCACGAACCCACACATCATCTACGGGAGCGACCTGAGCCGGCGGTACGCCCATCCCCTGAACTACGCGGTGGCCCGCCAGATCCCCGGCACGAGCAAGCTCGCCTGCATCGGCTCGGCCCACCACAACACCGGCGCCGGGCCGCTCTGTCTCGTCAACCTGCGCTTCGGCCGCGACGTCGCCGAGGGCCTCACCCGCCTCACCCCCGTCCGCTTCGTCGAGACCCCCGACCGCCAGCCCCACAACGGCTGGTACGACCATCCCTGGCCGCTCAGCGACCGCTACTTCCTCGTCTCCTACTCCTTCTCGGCCAACGAGCGTGCCTCGCGCAGCTACGGCATCTACCTGCTCGACGCCTATGGCGGCAAGGAGCTCATCTACCGCGACAAGGAGCTCTCGGCCCTCTTCCCCATGCCCATTCGCCCCCGACGCCGGCCCACCACGCTGCCCGACACGCGCGCCGAGGGGGCGGGGGGCTTCGGTGAGTTCCTCGTCCTCGACGTCCACGAGGGCCTGCCCGAGAGCGTGCGGGGACAGGCCCGCTACCTGCGGATCGTCGAGGGGCACGAGCGCCACATCCACACGCGGCCCTACGCCGTCGAGGTCGGCCCCGACTCCGGCTTCGAGACCAAGGCCGTCCTGGGCACAGTGCCCGTCGAGGGGGACGGCTCGGCGTGGTTCCGCGTGCCTGCGGGCAGGAGCGTCTTCTTCAGCGTGCTCGACGGGAAGTTCCAGGCGCTCCACACCATGCGATCGGTCACGAACGTCCAGTCCGGCGAGCGCACCGGCTGCGTCGGGTGCCACGAGCCGATGGCCCAGGCGCCGCCGATGCAGGCCGCACTGGCGCTTCGCCGCGGCCCGAGCGACATCACCCCTCCGCCGTGGGGCGTGCGGGCCATGAGCTATGCCGAGCTCGTTCAGCCCGTCCTCGGCCGCCATTGCGTCCGCTGCCACGATGGCTCGAAGGGCGAGAAGAAAGCCTTCGATCTCACCGCAAAGACGAGCAAGCCCTTCATGGGCTACCAGGTCCCGCTGTCCTACTTCCATCTCCGCCGCTACGTGCGCCACGCGCCCATCCGCACCTACTTCCTCCCGCCGCTGTCCTTCGGCTCCCGCGCGAGCAAGCTCATGCAGCACCTGGGCAAGGGGCACAACGGCGTGACGCTCGACGAGGCCGAGTGGCGGGTGCTCTGCGCCTGGATCGACTGCAACGCCCCCGCCCTCGACAACTTCGAGAAGGTCAAGGCCCCCCGCATCGCCGATGCCGGCCGCTGACCGCCTGGCCTCGCAGCGCCGTCGCACTTGCGCCTCCAATGACCATGTGCCCCGGCCCGCATTCCTCACCAGATCCCGGCGCCCTGAGCAAACGCCAAGGGCGCTTGGTCTCGCGCCGCCGCGGGGCCTAACAGCCCGTGGCAGAAGTCCGTTCGGACTGCGTGCGGGTCTTCGGGCCGAT
>CAZDNN010000630.1:0-3772 GCA_964506385.1 uncultured Planctomycetota bacterium | reverse complement strand
TTCTCGTACGAGCGACGCTCGGAGGCGACGAAGGACCCAGTTGGCTGACCCCCTCTATGGCCGCCCCGTCGCCGCACGCTGCTCTTTGACAATCTGGTCTCAGAGGCCCAGGCCGCCGGCCGCGCCGAGGCTGGGGGAGCCGGTCACCCGGCGCCCCCAGCCTCGGGGGCCAGCAGGATTCCACACACATGGCTCCCCCCCGCGCCTGTCACGCTCACCTTGCCTCCGGGGGCCGGGCCAGATACAATCCACAGTGCCATGAGCCATCCACGACCAAGCCTCGTCGCTCTGCTCGCCATCGTGGCCGGCCTGCTCCTGGTCGCATACGGCTATGCCGTCCACCAGACGGCCCTGGTGGTGCGGACCGACCTGGGGCCGGAGCCGCCGGAGTCAGCGCCGCCCGACGAAGCTGTACCAGAGGTGGTGACGCTGCCCGACGAGGAGGATTGGGACGACGATGCGGAGCCGGCGGACGACGACTGGGACGACGAGGGCGACGACCTGACGAAGGAGCTCGAGGCCGCCGCGAAAAAGACCAGGGAGCCAGGGGAGGAGAAGACGGTGGCCGTGCACGACGGAGGGCTGATCCGCGGCGCGGCCATGGGCATCATCGTGCGGCTGCCCGACGGGCGGCTGGCGCTCACCTGGGTCGGCGGCGGGCGGGCGCCGACCTGCTTCACCTGAAGGGACTAGCGCCTGGCCCGGCGCGCCGGGCCGGGCAGGCCATGCGTGCCATGGCCACCACGACGCGATTCCGAAAGCTCCGCACCTGGGTCCAGGTCGGGTTCCTCGCCCTCTGGCTCAACCCGCTGCTCTACCTGCCGCAGCTCTGCGGCGTGGTGTTCCACTGCCATGCCTGCCCGCTGGCCGCCTTCGCCTGCCCCGTCGGCGCGATGGCGGGCGCCGCGGCGTGGCGGGTCTTCCCGTTCGCCGTGGTCGGCCTGCTGCTGGTCGTCGCGATGAGCGTGGGGTCGCTGATCTGCGGGTGGGTCTGCCCCTTCGGCCTGCTTCAGGACCTCGCGGCGAAGGTCCCGACGCGCAAGCTCGCCCTCCCGCCTTGGACGGGCCACGGCCGCTTCCTCGTGCTCGCCGTCTTCGTGATCGGGGTGCCGTATCTGCTGGGGGAGGGAAGCCGGTTCTACGTATGCCGCCTCTGTCCCGCGGGCACCCTCGAGGCCGCGATCCCCTATGCGATCGAGGACGGGACCCTGCCCTCCACGCGGCGCCTGCTGGTGTTCGTGCCGTTCGTCGCTGCGATCTTCTTCATCCGCAGGCCGTGGTGCCGCGTCCTCTGCCCGCTCGGCGGGCTGCTGGCGCTGGGGAACCGCTGGTCGCTCTTCCGCGTGCGGTGGGACGAGGCGGCGTGCACCCACTGCGGGGAGTGTGCGCGGGACTGCCCCTTCGGCGCCGACCCCACGAAGGATCTCGACACCTCCCGCTGCATCCGCTGCCTGAGGTGCGCCGACGCGGCGTGCGGCGCGATCACCGCCACCGTGAGGGGCACGGCGACATCCGGCGAGGGCGTCAAGGACTGACCGCCGCGTCCAGCGCCGCGCGGATGGCGGCCTCGTCGTGCACGCCGACCATCCGCTTCACCTCCTTGCCGCCAGCGAAGACGACCAGGGTCGGGATGCTGCGGATCTTGTGCTTCCCCGCGAGGCCGCTCGCCTTGTCCACGTCCACAACGACGAAGGCCGCCTTGCCCGTATACTGCGGCGCGAGTCGGGTGATGGTCGGCACGACCATCCTGCACGGGCCGCACCAGGTGGCATAGAAATCCACCAGCACCGCCCCTTCGGCCTTCAGGACCTGCTCCTCGAACGCCGCCTCCGTGGCCACCTCGGTCAGGTTCTCGACATCGGCGGGGTACATGCGCTCGGAATCGCAGCCGACGATCGCGACGGCTGCGGCGAGCAGGGCGAACGCGGCACGGCGCGTCGTTGGGACCATGAGACACCTCCTTCGCACGGCCGGTCACCCGACCCCGATGCCGGCCTTGAACTCCTCGATGCCGACGCGCTCGATCATCCTGCCGACGCGCTCCATCCGCTTGGCGTTGGCCTGGTAGAAGGCGACGATCCTGTCCACGAGGTCGAGGGCCTCCTCGGTCGTCAGGTTCTCGGCGATGGCCTGGGCGAGGCGGGGGCGGGAGCCGCCGTTGCCGCCGGCCATCACGGTCCAGCCCTTCGAGCGGCCGACCAGCCCGATATCCTTGATGCAAGTCTCCGCGCACTGGTTTGGGCAGCCGCTCACGCCCATCTTGAGCTTGCCGGGCATCTCGACGCCGTGGTACTTCGCGTCGAGGGCCATGCCGACGGTCAGGCTGTCCTGCCGCCCGCGCTTGCAGAAGGTCGTGCCTGGGCAGGCCTTGACGCTGCGGACGCAGATGCCCACCGCCGCGCCGGGCGCCATGCCCAGGTCGGCCCACACGCCGTCGAGATCCTCCTCCCTGAGCCCGACGATCGCGATGCGGGCCGCGCTCGTGATCTTCATGGCGGCGGCGCCGTACTTCTCCGCCACGTCGGCCAGCTTCCGGAGCTGCTCCGGCGCGATGACCCCGCACGGCACGTGCGGCGCCACCGCATACGTCTCCTTGTCCCGCTGGACGATCGCGCCCTTATCCCCATCCTTCAGCATTCGTCTCTCCTCGAACAGGCTTCCCTGGGGACCGTACCGACACGGTGGAGCAGCCCCGCGATCTGCCCCCCTGCGGCACCCGATGGACCCATTGTACCTGAATCTCGCTCCCGCGCGAGGACCGCGGGTGGCTGCGCGCGCGGCGGCGTGCGGCATCGGGCGGCCACGATTGATACCGCAGTTACGTAACTGCGGTATCAATCGGTCATCGCGGCCAGGCGGGTCCGCACTGCCTGCCAGACGGCTTGCTGCACTGTGCCCCGCGCTTCACCCAGGGCATAGGTGGCCTCGCGACCGGGCGTGCGTCGGACGAGGAAGCCACGGCGTCGCAGCTTGGCGAGATGCCGCTGACAGGCGACCGACGACATCCCCAGTACCGCACGAAGCACGCGAGGCCCAGCAGACTCGTGACCGATGAGATAGCGCACGATCTGGAGGCGGCGCGGGTGTGTGAAACCCGTGAAACAGGCGAAGAGCGCCTTGTCGGAATCGGTCTCCGACGACGACTGCTCGGCGGCGGCGATGCGCCGAGCATCGCGGCCCGTGACAGACTTGAACACGCGGCGCAGAGCCTCCAGGACAGCGGAGACAACAGGGTCGGCGGGGCTCTCAGCCAGGCGGTAATAGACGGCTCTCCCCGACCGTCGGCGCCAGAGGAGGCCGACGCCCGTCATCCGGTCCAGGTGTGCGCACGCTCGGGGCGGGCTCGTCGATACGGCCTTGGCGATCTGCATCAACCGCAGTTCGCCAGCCACGGACAACAACCGCAGCATTCGGATTCGCTGGCGGTTCGCCAGAATCCGGAAGAGCCGACAGGTCCGTTCCACGGGCGGCATCCTCCTCTCGAAGGGTCGGGGAATGAATATCGCAGTTACGTAACTGCGATACCAATCTACCGGCTGGCCTCCTCCTGTCAAGTGCCGTATCTACCTCCGGGCTCGCCGGCAGGTATCCGCAGCCTGGCGCGACAGGGAAGGCCCACCCCACAGGGGCGGAGCCCCACCGGTCGTTCCTCGGAAGGTCGTGGCATGAGTATCGCAGTTACGTAACTGCGATATCAATCTACCGACTGGCCTCCTCCTGTCAAGTGCCGTATCTACCTCCGGGCTCGCCGGCAGGTATCCGCAGCCTGGCG
>CAZDNN010000629.1:0-3786 GCA_964506385.1 uncultured Planctomycetota bacterium | reverse complement strand
AGCATCCCCCTGCTACCCGCGAGCAGGTATTGCGGAGTTGCCCAACTCCGCCACGCTCCCCCAGAAACAGAGGCGGCGGCCAGTGCCTGCCGACCTCCGCAGCTCGCCCACGGGCGACCGACACCCTCGCCGTCACGCGGTCATCTCAGCACAGGCCCCCCCAAACCTCCCCAAGCATCCCCCTGCTACCCGCGAGCAGGTATTGCGGAGTTGCCCAACTCCGCCACGTTCCTCCACAGACAGAGGCGGCGGCCCGCGCGTGCCGACCTCGGCGGCGCCGAGGGCCTTGACGGGCCGGCCAGGAGGTGATATCCCAATGGGTGGGAGGGAACCCACGTGCAGGCGCTGCGTCTAAGGCTGCATAGGGGATGGGAGCGGTCTGTCCATTCGAGGCGAAAGGGGATCGCGATGACGACCGGGAAGCGGGTGCTGCGGGCCGTGTGTCTGGTGGCGGTGGTGGGGGTCGTGGTCGGGGCGCTGGCCGCCGACCCGCCCGATGCCGAGACGCTCTTCCGCAAGGGGATGGCGAGCTTCAAGCAGAAGTCGTTCCGCCCCGCCGCCGATGCCTTCACCGAACACCTCAAGCGCTTCCCGAAGTCCGAGCGGGCCCGCGAGGTGCAGTACTATCTGGCCGAGAGCTACCGGATCGCCCGCCGCTTCGGCCGCGAGTCGACGTATCCCAAGGCAGAGGAAGCATATAAGAAGCTGACCGAGAGCGAGCAGGGCGACCGCTGGCGCGCCCGCGCCTGCGCGGGCATGGCCCGCCTGAACTACGCGTGGCGGCGCTGGAGCCACCGCCAGCAGATCGAGGAGCTCTACAAGAAGGCCATCGCCGACTACGAGCGGGGGGTGACGAAGGCGTCGCCGCGCGAGCTGCGCCGCGAGCTGGCCGAGGTCATCTGCGACCGCCTCCAGATGGGCCTCCAGGCGTGGGGCTACCACGACGGCTGGCGCGAGGTCCAGGCCGCCCAGCAGAAGCGCATCCAGGCCGACCAGCCGGTGAGCGCCCACGAGAAGAAGCAGGTCGAGTGGTGGGCGACGGCGGTGAAGCTGGTGGCGAAGGTCGATGCCCTCGACCCCGGGAAGGACCTCGAGGCCCGCGCCCGCTGGATCCTCGGCCAGCGCGGCGGCGAGGAGGCCCTGAAGGCCGTCGTCGAGAAGTACGCGGACACGGAGTACTGGGACGACGCGGTGATGCGCCTCGGCCAGCAGCGCGAGGGGCAGGGCAAGTTCCTCGACGCCCTCGCCCTCTACAAGCGGCTCACCGACCGGTTCACCGAGCGGCAGAGCCGCTACGTCAAGCAGGCGCAGCGGCGTGCCGCGGAGATCCGCAAGCCGCGGCTGACCGTCCGCTGCCAGTTCGCAGGCCTCCCCGGCACCAAGCCGCGCATCGTCTACTCCTGGCGGAACCAGAAGCAGGCGACGTTCCGCATCTTCGCGACCCAGCCCTTCGGCCACCCTCGCCACCGCAACCTCCTCGAGATGGCCAAGGCCGCGAGGGGGCAGGAGCTGAAGAGCTGGACAAAAGAGCTCGAGAACAAGGGCGAGCACCAGCACTACAACGCCGAGCAGGATCTCGAGCTCGCCGATGAGGGCGTCTACCTCGTGACGGCCGATGCCGGCGGCGTCCACGCCGAGACCCTCGTGATCATCACCCGCCTCGCCGCCGTCACCAAGACCTCGGGCGACCAGACCAAGGTCTTCGTCGCCGACGCCATGACCGGCGAGCCGGTCCAGGGTGCCGACGTGCAGGTCGCCTGGTGGTACCGTCAGCGCAACCAGGACTTCTGGGACGCCTCCAAGGGCGTGACCGACGACGCGGGGATGCACACGGGCGCCCATCCTGGGAACACGCGGTACCGCCAGTACTTCATCCTCGCCCGCAAGGGCGGCTCCTATGCCTTCGCCTCCTCCTATCGCAGCTACTGGAGCCCGATGCAGCCGGGGCTGTGGTTCTACGGCTACACCGACCGCCCGGCCTACCGGCCTGAGGAGGAGGTCAACTTCAAGTTCGTCGTCCGCAACTACGACGGCAAGGCGTTCCGCAACGTCGCCGGCCAGCGCTTCCACGTGTGGATCCAGGAGCCGCGGGGCGGGAAGCTATACGACAAGACCCTCACCACCAGCGATTGGGGCACCCTGTCCGACACGGTGAAGCTCTCGAAGGAGCCGAAGCTCGGGCAATACGCCATCCACATCCGCACGCCGGACAACAAGAGCCGCCAGGGCTACGCCCGGTTCCGCGTCGAGGAGTACAAGCTCCCCGAGTACAAGGTGGACATCGCGACGGCGAAGCCGACCTACCGGGTCGGGGACACGATGGAGGTGAAGATCGCGGCGAGCTACTACTTCGGCGGCCCCGTGCAGGAGGCCGACGTCGAGGTCGTCGTCCGCCAGAATCAGTACTGGCACTTCTACCATCCGCCGCACCAATACCCGTGGTACTACGACAGCATCTACCGCCAGCGCTGGGGCTGGCGCTACTATCGCCGCGGCGGCGGGAGCGTCGTCAAGCAGGAGAAGCTCAAGACCGACGAGCACGGCGTCGCGACCCTGACCATCGAGACGCCCAAGCTCCCGGAGGACCCCCGCCAGCAGCACGACTACAGCTACCAGATCGAGGCGCGGGTCGTCGACAAGTCACGACGCGAGATCAAGTCCACCAAGACGCTCCGCGTCACCGTCAAGCCCTTCTACGTCTACGTCAACCCCAAGGCCCACGTCTACCTGCCGGGCGACCGCATGGAGATCGACGTGACGGCCCGCAACGCCAACGATCAGCCGGTGAAGACCCAGGGCATGGTCCGCGCCTACCGCGCCGTCTACAACGAGCAGCGGGCGAAGAAGCTCCGCGAGGAGGGCAAGCCGCACACCCAGGACGACCTCTACGACCTCACCGAACTGGCGGCCGACAAGCTCGCCACTGACGCCGAGGGCAAGGCCACCTGGACATACGTCCCCGACCAGCCCGGCTACATCAAGCTCGAGATGACCGCCCTGACCGAGAAGGAGGAGAAGGTCATCGGCGCCAGCTACGTCTGGGTCGCCGCCAAGGACGAGCGCTACCTCGGCTACCGCCTCTCCGGCGTCCAGGTCATCCCCAACAAGCAGACCTACAAGAAGGGCGAGACGGCCCAGGTGCTCGTCGTCAGCGACTTCCCGAACGCCCACGTCTGGCTCGGGATCGAGGGCAACCGCATCTACCACGACCAACTCGTCCCCGTGCGCGAGCGCTCGAAGCTCATCGCCGTGCCCATCAAGGACGAGTATGCGCCCAACGTGTTCGTCACGGCGCACATGGTCCGCGACGCCATGCTCTGGCGGCACCAGGCCGAGATCGTCGTGCCGCCCGACGACCACTTCGTGGACGTGAAGATCGTGAGCGCGAAGAAGACGTATCTGCCCGGCGAGACCGCCGAGTTCGAGCTCGTCGCCACCGACCACAAGGGCAAGCCTGTCACGTGCGAGCTGTCCCTCGGCCTGGTCGATACGTCCATCTACTACATCCAGCCGGAGTACGCGCCCGACATCCGCAAGTTCTTCTACGGCCGCAAGCGCAGCCTCCAGGTCCAGACCCGCTCCAGCTTCCAGTGGATCCGCCACCTGACGCCCGACGCCCAGAAGGAGATGGACGCGGCCCGCCAGCAGCCGGGCCGCGAGGTGCATGAGATCGAGCAGCAGATGCAGGCCCGCAAACGGGCCTCGTACGGGCAAGCCGATACCGGTGGCGCCCGCATGCTCGCCCGCGGCGCCCGCGCGCCCGGCGCGCCGATGGCCGAAGCGGCC
>CAZDNN010000628.1:0-3795 GCA_964506385.1 uncultured Planctomycetota bacterium | reverse complement strand
CGGCCCGAATCCCTCGCACTCGTCTGCGAAGGACTTCTGCCACGGACTGATAGGGGATCGATCCGCCTCTGCGGGGCGACGTAGCAGTCCAGGGAGGTCAGCGCATTTTGAACGCGAGCGGCTTGCCGTCGGGTCGCAGGAGGCGGAGGCGGAAGCCCCATGTGCCGCTGCCCTCACAGGCCTTGAGGAGCAGCTTGCTGGCGGCGGGCAGTCTCATCTTGACCTTGTCGGGTGGCGTGCCCCAGCCTCGGTTCTCGAGGTGCTCGTAGACCTTCTGGCCGTTGATCCAGAGGACGGCGCCATCGTCGCTCGCGATCTCGAGAATCGCGTCCTGCTCCTTGGCGATGTGGATTTCGGTGAAGGCATAGCAGACCGCGTTGTCGTTGGGCGTCACGAGGTCGTCGAGCATGACCGCGCCGCGCGGGTCCTCGGTGCTGACGGGCTTCCACTTGAGCTGGCGGCCATCGACAGCGTAGGCCTTGAGCAGGTTGATCTGCTTCTCAGGGACGCGCGGGTCGGCCCACTTGTTGATGGGGGCAGGCCAGGCGCCGATGATCCACCAGTGGCTGACGATGCCGTTGCGGGCAGCGATGTCCACGGCGACGCCGATGGCCCGCAGCTTCTGGGCGGCCTCGGCGGAGCAGGCCAGCGGTGGCTTGAGCTGGGCGAGCTTCGTGAGAATGGCCTTCGCCGTCTCGCGATCGCCGCCGGCGGCGAGGGTTGCGGCTATGGCCACCTGCGCCTCTGCTGCGGCGTTGCGGACGGCGCGCTTGCCCTTCAGGTGGGGCTCGACGATGGGGAGGGAGTCGGGCGACGCGATGCGCTGGACGCCTGCTAGGGCGCAGCGCGTCGGCTCTGGCCCGGCTCGCGCGGTGAGGATCTTGTGATAGGCCGCGAGGGCACCGGGCTTGTCGCCCTTGTCGAGTGTGGCGTCGGCGATGGCGAGGAGTGCCTCGGCGGCCGCGGTCCTCACGGACTCGGAGCCTTTGTCCAGCGCGGCCAGGACCGCTGGCTTGGCCTCCGGCGCGGCGAGCGCCGCGAGGGCGTGGAGCGCGGCGACTCGCACCGCGTCGTCGCCCTCGGCGGCGAGAGGCAGGATGTCGGGCACGGCCGACGTGGCTCCCCGCGCTGCCAGCGCTTCGAGCAGTGCCGCCTTGACGGGCGGGGTGGCGTCCTTGAGCCCCTTCCGCATGGCCTGCGTCGCCTCGTCCCCCGGGATGTTGGCGAGCGCGCGCGCCGCGGCGAGGCAGACCCGCCAGTCGGCCCCAGCCAGCAGCGGGGCTATGGCGGGCACGGCCGACGGCAGCCTGGTCCTGGCCAGAGAGCCGATGGCGGCGAGGCGCTCGGCGTCGCTCGTGGCCTGGGGCAGCACGCGGGCGAGCATCGCGGCTGCGTCCTTGGGTTTGTCGGCCACGAGGGCATCGGCGAGGCGGCGGCAGGCCGCGAGGGCGGCGGCCTTCACCGCGGCATCCTGGCTCTTGGCCGCTTCGAGCAGGATGGGGGCGGCACGGGCGTCGCCGAGGCGACCGAGAGCCTCGATGGCGGCGAGCCGCTCCTCCCCGTACTCCTCCGCGGCGTATTTGAGCGCGGCTGGGAGCGCCTCGGGGAATCGCCGCTCGGCGAGGACACGCAGCATTCGGGCGCGGAAGACCGGCTCCGCCTTGTCGATGGCGCCGGCCAGCTCCTTGAGGGCCGCGACGCCCTGGGTCCGGATCAGGGAGTCAAAGGCGACCTGGCGGAGCGCCTCGTCGTCGAGCATGGTGCCGACGACCGCCGCGGCTGCCGGGTCGCGGCGGCGCGCCAGGGCCTCGCCGAGGAGCAGCCGCGGCTCGCCCTTCGCCTGGGCGAAGGCGGCCTTGATGGCCTGCGTGGCGGCGTTGCCGGGGATCTGCGCCAGGGTGTCGCACGCGGTGGGCGCCAGCGCTGGGGTGTTGGCCATGGCGGCGAGGAGCGGCACGGCCTCATCGCGTCCGCAGAGGGCGAGGGCGGCGATGGCGAGCTTGCGCACCTTGGGGTTGTCGGCCTTGTCGGCGGCCTCGAGCAGGGCTTTGGCCATGAGAGCGCGCTGGTCGGGTGCGTCATTGGCGCGCACGGCGAGCCAGCGGATCGCGCGCTCGGCCTCCTCGGCGAGGCCCTGGTCCTTGCCCACGGCGATCGCCAGCAGCGGCGGCAGCGCCTTCACCCCCTCGCGGAGGATGTCCATCCTGCTCTCGTGGTTGCGGAGCATCGCCGCATAGTCCGGCTCGCCGGCGAGTGCGGCGGAGACGAAGGCCACGGCACAGGCGGCGAGGATGGCACGGGCGGAACGCACAGCGGTTCCTCCGATGAATGCAGCCGAGATCAGTTGATGACCTGCTCGGCGATGGGGTCGAAGAGGATGGCCTCGTTCTGGCGGAAGGCCTGGTTCGCCAGGTCGATGCCCACAGCCACACGGTATCCTACGTCGGCGTCGATGTGGCTCGGGGTGCGGGACCGCACGCTGTTCAGGAAGTTCAGCATGTACCAGTCGCACGGCACGGGCGGGAGGACCTCGTGGGCGACCTCGCGCTCGAAGCCGCGCTCGGGCTTCACTTCGAGCTGCCCGCTGTCGTTGATGAAGGCGGTGGCGCGGTGGCCTCGGAAGGCGTGCCGGACGTTGAAGGCGTTGACCATGGAGCAGACGAGCACGACGGTGAAATCGTCGGGGTAGTCGAGCATCATGTGGAAGACGTCGGGGATTTCGGAATCGAGGTCCACGTACGTGCCGCCGGTGGCGACGACGCGTTTGGGGAAGCGTGGCCCGACGGCGACCATTGTGTGGCCGAGTTGGTGAAAGAGGATATCGCAGGCGAGACCGCCGCCGTACTCCCAGTACTTGCGCCATCGGAAGAAGCGCTCCGGCTCGAAGGGCCGCATCGGGGCGGGGCCGATGAAGCGCGCCCAGTCGAGGTTCTCCGGCGACGCGTTGCGGTCGATCGCGTAGTTGAACACCCCGTGGCGGGTGTTCCGGCAGTCGCCCTTCGAGATCCAGAGCAGCTTGCCGAGGCGCCCTTCCTCGATGAGTTGGCGGATCCGCCACATCCTGCCATCCGAGGCGCCCTGGACGCCGACCCGCACGATGCGGTTCGTCCGCCGCGCCGTGTCGGCCACGCGGCGGGCGTCCTGCCAGTAGAGGGTCATGGGCTTCTCGCAGTAAAGGTCCTTGCCGGCCTCGAGGGCGTCGATGGCCTGGTGCGCGTGGTTGTGGGCGGGGGTGGCGATGATCACCACGTCCACGTTCTTGTCCGCGAGGAGGTCCTCGTGGGCGTGGTAGCCCTTCGCCCCCGACATGGCCACGGCGCGGTCGAGCCGCGGCTTGTAGATGTCGCACACCGCGGCCACGCGGACGTTGTATTCGGGGCGTTTGGCCATGTCGACCATCTGGCGCAGGTGCCCCGTGCCCATGCCGCCGACGCCGATGTGCCCGGTGCCGAGGCGCTCGTTGGCGCCCAGCGCCGCAGGCGCGCCCGGCTTGCCGAAGACCCGCGATGCCGCGCCCCACGCCACCGCGACGCCCGCGGCACGCCGCAGGAAGTCGCGGCGGCCAATGCCCTTGTGCTTCGCCATCGGAGTCTCCTCAGGCGAGTGGTTGATGACGCCATCTCCCGGGGCCGCCTATCATACCCGCCCCCGCCCGCCGTATCAAGCCCCGGCCCCGCGCGCAGGGACACCGCAGAGCCCTGGCCTGGGAGGGTGAGGCTCCCGCCGAGCCGACCCCGGAGATCGTCTCCCGCCCCGGACGCTCGGCTCAGCAGGAACCCGCCCCTCCAGCGCGGA